>CAZLTH010000022.1:0-15157 GCA_964562355.1 uncultured Syntrophomonadaceae bacterium
TTAAATATTCTTTAGCACAAAAACGGGCTAAGTTGCGCACTCGTCCGATGTATCCCGTCCGCTCCGTTACGCTTATGGCCCCACAAGCATCTAGAATATTAAAGGTGTGGGAACACTTTAAGACAAAGTCATAAGCAGGCAAAACAAGTCCTGCTTCCAAAAGACGCTTAGCCTCCGCCTCGTAGATACCAAAAAGCTGAAACAGGACAGGCGGATTGGCTTGTTCGAATGAGTAAGTGGAATGCTCCCATTCCGCCTGGCGGAAAACGTCACCATAAGTTATATCCCCCACCCAGTTGATATCAAAAACATTTTCTTTATCTTGAATATACATAGCAATTCTTTCCAGACCATAAGTAAGTTCTACCGACACGTGCTCCACGTCTATGCTTCCTACCTGCTGGAAATAGGTAAACTGAGTGATTTCCATGCCATCAAGCCAGACTTCCCAGCCTAAGCCCCAAGCTCCTAAAGTAGGCGACTCCCAGTTATCTTCCACAAAGCGAATATCGTGCTCCAAAGGATTTATGCCTAACTCCTGTAAACTCTCCAAGTAAAGGTCCTGTATTTTTTCCGGAGATGGCTTTATAATCACTTGAAACTGGTGATGCTGATAGAGGCGATTGGGGTTTTCTCCGTAACGCCCATCGGCTGGACGGCGAGAAGGCTCCACATAGGCCACTGCCCAAGGTTCCGGTCCCAAAGCCCGCAGAAAAGTGGCTGGGTTCATAGTCCCAGCACCTTTTTCCACATCATAGGGCTGCCAAAGTAGACATCCTCTATCTGCCCAGAAGGACTGTAGTTTCAAAATTATTTCCTGAAAATTCATTGTCTCAACTCCTTATTATATTGGTAGAGGTGAAAAACTAACCTTTGTCGGTAAGCGTGAGTCAACAGAAATTAGCTAATGTCATACTACTCGCAGTTCACAGTTTACAGTTGACAGTTGACAGGGGATTATGGTGGTTACGAGGTTATAATTAATCTCTTAATCTCTTATTGCTATACAACAATTAACTGATATAAGAAATATAAATCTATGAGCTTGGCGAGTATAACTGCTAACTCCGTCCAACATCCAACCCATTCGACTCCCTGCAGTCGCTCAGGGCAGGCTCTCTCACTTCCAACCTCCAAATTAGGGCAACCACAAGGGATTGCCCCTACATTTCAACCAAAAACCCAAACTCAAAACCACGTCCCCACTAACTTACTTAGTCACTTAGTCACTTAGTCACTTAGTCACTAACCAAATATTTTCTACTTTTTATATTCACAATACCAGTATTATAGGAAATCAAATTCCATAAGGTCTGTGACAACTCCTTTTTCAAAGCAAGAGAAGTTTTTACTACTCTGACACCGGTAAGACCATTGTCCAAAATACGCCGCATCAAAGCAATACTAGCAGCAGAAACAGAAATACTGCTTTTACTCTGGCTGCAGACCGGGCACAATACTCCTCCCATAGAAACAGAAAAATGATCAAGAGTTTGTCTCGTTCCACAGTTGAGACATTCTTCAAGTACAGGACAATAACCCAGTTCTTTAAGCAAAATCAGTTTGAAAGCACACACGACCAAAGCAGGGTCTCCTATTCCTTCATTCAGAGCGTAAAGGGTTTCCAAAGTTAGCTTATAAATTTCCGGCACAGCATGATTTTCTTCCAAAACTCTCTCTAGAAGCTCACAAAGATATAAAACATAAAAATAAAGCGAGATGTCTTGTCTTATCTGTGGGAAACTTTCCAGCAGGGAAACTTGCTGTACAGTAGCCATGTTCCGTCCACGAAACAAAAGATATTCACTCCGGATAAACATATCTACAACGGCAGCTAGTTTACTTTTTGTTTTACGGGCTCCCCTAGCCATAGCTGTTATTTTACCTTCTTGGAGAGTAAAAAGTGTCACCATTTTATCAGATTCAGCATAGGGTCTGACCCTTAAAACTAGTCCTTCGCTTTTCCACTGTTTCATCTCCCACATCCTTCTTTATCTTGCCTTAGGTTAAAAGGTAAAGAGATAAAGAGACGAAAAGGGGTTGCGGGGTCTTTCTACCTCTTTTTACCTTTTTACCTCTTAACCTCGTCCCTCTCTTCATCTCTTAATCTCTTAATCACTTAATCACGATAGCCAAATTCTTTAAGAAATGATTCTTTATTCCGCCAATCTTTTTTTACTTTGACCCACAGATCAAGGAAAACCTGACTGCCCAAAAGGTTCTCTATTTCCTGCCGGGCCAGAGAACCTACTTCTTTGAGAACCCGGCCACCTTTACCGATTACTATACCTTTTTGTGACTCTCTCTCTATGTAAATAACAGCACTTATGTCCACTATTTCGCTCTGCTCCCTTTTGTGCATTTCTTCTACTACTACCGCCACAGAATGAGGTATCTCTTCCCTAGTAAGTAAAAGGATTTTCTCTCGCACCAGTTCTGCAACCACAAACCTTTCGGGTTGATCTGTGACCATATCTTCCGGGTAATATTCTGGTCCTGATGGGAGCAAAGAAACTATTCCTGTCGTCAATTTCTCCAAGTTAGTTCCTTGCAAAGCAGAAATCTCCCAAATATCCTTGAATGGGTAGAGATCTTGATATTCTCTTGTATTCCTCTCTCTTCTTTCCGCCGGAATATCCGTCTTGTTGATAATTAAGAACACCGGCGTATTTATTTTCTTCAGCAGTTCCAGAATATATCTGTCTCCTGGTCCAGGAGGAACCGTGCTCTCCACCATAAAAAGAATCAAATCAACTTCTCTAAAGGCATTGGTAGCCGCTCTGACCATCTGCTGTCCCAACTTGTGCTTCGGGCGATGGATGCCAGGAGTATCTAGAAAAACCACCTGTGCCTCTGGAGTGTGTAAAATACAATGAATTTTATTCCGAGTAGTCTGCGGCTTATCACTAACAATAAGCAGCTTTTGACCAAGTAAACTATTAAGCAAAGTAGATTTCCCCACATTAGGACGACCAATAACCGCCACAAATCCTGATTTATACATACAATCCTCCCTAAAAAGTTTACAGGGGTTACGAAAATTCCAGGTTCACCGGACCTCCGACTACTGACTACTGACTACTGACTACTGACTACTGACTACTAAATTAAATGCCTCGGGAAGTAGTTCTGCTACCTTTTTAATCTTTATATCTCCTGCCCGGGAAAAAGTAATTATCTCTGCTTGGGGGGCAAGCTCGCAAAGAACTTGGCGACAGGCACCGCAGGGCGAGACTTCGGGAGAAGAAGCTACTATAGCTATGGCACTGAAATCTCGTTTCCCGGCTGCAATAGCTGTAAAAAGAGCTGTTCTTTCAGCACACATGGAAAGACCATAGGAAACATTTTCCACATTGCACCCCATAAAAATATCTCCCTCCACCGTCAGCAAGGCTGCTCCCACCCTGTATTTTGAGTAAGGAGCATAAGCTTTCTCTCGTGCTTCCTTGGCTTTATCTAATAAAAGTTTATATTCCACATTAACACTCTCACACATGACATTTCTCCCCATTCTCAATTCTTAATTCTCCATTCCCAATAATGCTAACCAGCAAAAGCCGGCAATATCAGACTATCTACCTGCTCAATTTCAAAGAAAAGATTTCGCCTGCTTTCTAATGAAAAACGAATAATATCTATACCGCTCTCTAGAATCACCGGATCACCAAGCGCTTTTATCACCACCGGATTCACAGAAATATGTTCATCGTTAACCATTACTACAGGTCCGACACACCGAATAGCAGAAGTAGCCACCAAACGCTGCCCTCCTACCGAAACCCCTCTCGCTCCGGAAGCAAAAAGTTCGTTTACTACATCCCTTACATCAGTATCATGAATAATTGCCTCCGTAGTAAACCCCTCTACAGCATCATATATCTCGATTATTATTCCCGGACCTGACATTTCCAGTAAACCAGCCATAGAACGAACTTCTCGTATAGCCACTCTCAAAGAATCTACCTCGGCATTTAAAACTCTTATGTGCTCCACCGGGTTAAAAGGAACTGCGATCCTGCCATGACCGTCCTCTACAGTTATATCAACAGAAATATTTTGCACTATTTCACTTTCAAAAGCAATATCAGCTATCTGGACAACAGTAGCTTCCAGCAATACTTCAGGTGGCTCTATCTTTACCCCTCCTTCTAGGGAGATATTCACGGAAATATCCTTGCGCCCACTGATCAGCTGTACCAAGGTATCATGATTAACTACAGCTAAAATACGTTCTGTTTGGCGTGCCTGATACTCTCTGAGAATAGTCTCCTGAACACGACGACCATGTGTTAAAACAGCTCTGGCTAGATCATCTCCTACGGAAGCCAACTCTATTTCTTGCGTGAGACGAGAAAGAGCATCTCTAACCGTTGAACGATCATGCACTCCCAGCTCTTTAGCTAGACGCTGATTGTAGTCCCAGAGATCCTTCGCAAATTTCTGTCTATGAACAAGTTCTTCCTCCTGAATAGCCAAGTGCTCCCTGATGACATTATACCCTAAACCCAGCAAAACAGTATTCACCACCAATACCAAAACAAGCACTATGAGATACTTATTATCAACTATTGCCTGAGATGAAAAACGTTTCATGCTATTCTAACCTCCTCCCGGTAATCATAAAAAATTAATAATCCTGCTGCCAAAAACCACTACCCCTATAATTAAGGCATACAAAGATGCCAAAAGCACTGCCGCAGCACCTACATTCTTGGCCGCACAAGCCAAAGGGTGCCGCTCACGGGTAACTAAGTCTACAGTTGTCTCTAAAGCAGTATTTACCAGCTCCAGCACCAGAACAAAAAAAACAGCACTGCTTACAAAAAGGAATTCTAGCCGTGTAATATTAAAAATTAAACCTAAAATCATAACTGCGTTGCCGGTTAATACATGCAAGCGAAAATTGCGCTGGGTTCTCCAAGTAAGAGACAGCCCATCCAGAGCAAAAAAAAGACTTTCTTTGAAACTGCGTATTTCACTTTTCAAACCTAAACGCTCCATTCCCCGAGTGAGTCACTACACAAATAATATTCTTCTTTCTGCCGCATCTCTTTTCTTGCTCCCGGGCTATCATGGCTATATCCTAAGAGATGCATAATACCATGCACCAGCAAAAAAGACAACTCTCGCTCAAGCGTATGACCATACTTTTCAGACTGTTCATACGCCTTCTCCAAGGAAATAATAACATCTCCTAAGAGTACAGTTTCTTCTTGGACATCCAGAATTTCTTTCTTTCCTTCATACTGAGGGAAAGAAAGAACATCGGTGGCTGTATCCAGATGACGATAAGAAAGATTTAATTCCTTTATAAACCTATTATCACAAAAAAGCAAGCTCACTTCACAATTAGTTGGCAATTCTTCTGTTTTTAAAATAGCTGTCCAAATATCGGTAGCAAAACTATCAAAATCAGACAGCAAGGCAACCTTTCCTTCAACTTTTATTCTTAGAGTCATTTTCTTCTCCTCCGGCTATTTCTTTAAATTCTTTCTCCGGATACTCTATACGAGTATGGAAAATGCCCGCTAGCATATGCACAAAGGTGTCAGCAATATCATTCACTTCACCTAAAGTCAGGTTGCTCTCGTCGAGCTGACCGTCATTTAACTTGTCCCTCATTATTTTTCTAACTACCCCTTCAACTTTGCCGGCTGTAGGCTTAACCATAGAGCGAACAGTCGCCTCCACGGAATCTGCTAAACTAACAATAGCTGCTTCCTTGCTGGCAGGTTTGGGACCTTCATAACGAAAATTTATTTCCTCTACACGCTCTCTACCGTCATTATCACCCGCTGCTTGCATATAAAAATAGGAAACTAAACTGGTACCATGATGTTGCTGAATAATATCCCGGATAACACGAGGTAATTTTTCTTTCTGAGCTAATTCCAAACCATCTTTAATATGAGAAGTAATAATTAAAGTGCTTAAATTTGCCGATATTTTTTCATGAGGATTATTTTGTGCCATTTGGTTCTCAGCAAAAAAATAAGGTCGTTTTAATTTTCCTATATCATGGTAGTAAGCACCTACCCTAGCCAAAAGAGGATCTGCTCCTACGGCTTCCGCAGCAGATTCCGCCAGATTAGCTACAATGATACTATGGTGATACGTTCCTGGAGCTTCCCTCAAAAGACGTTTGAGAAGATTTCTACTTGGGTCAGCCAGTTCCAGCAAAGTAACAGAGGTAATAAGACCAAAACCGCTTTCTAAATAAGGTAAAAGCCCAATGGCCATAATAGCAGAAAAAAACCCACTACCTATACCGGACAAAACAGCTATGCTAAACTCCCTGAAAAAATCATACTCCAAGCGAGCAACACCAGTAAAAAGGAAGATACCTACAATAGACACAACATTAGCAACCGCTACATAAAGACCTGCTTTGGCCAAATCATCTCGCCGTTGTACTTTGAAAACAGCTAAAAAAGCTACCAAACCACCCAAAACAGTCACAAGTATAAAACGGAAATCCCCCCCGGTAATAAGGCCAGTTAAAATGCCAAAAATAACAGCAGTTAAAAGAGCTAGTCGATAATTAAAAAGAACAGAAATCAGGATAATACCCATGGCAGCAGGCATTAGAAACCCTGAAAAATAATTTCCCGCCACTGCAAAGAGAAGCGTCAACGCAATTATAAGACCTAAAAGAAAGAGGTAAGATGGTTTTCTAAATATATCTTTTTCATAAATAGAAAGATATGTCCCTACAATGAAAAACAGCAAAACAAGCAACATAACTAGACCAACAAAGATAATATAGTCTGTGCCGATTCTTTGTAGCCCCAAGGTTTCCAGCTGGGAAATATGTTTTTGCGTAACCTGTTCTCCGGCACTGATCAGAAGAGCACCCGGCCATATCTTTACAGGCTCTATTGTCTCCTTGGCTTCTTCTCTAGCTCTTGTCGTTGCTGCAGGATTATAGAGCAGGTTGGGCTGAACAAGAGAAACAGCCAAAAATTCCGCTGCCGGTAAAAGATCTTCCGGTAAATTTTCCCGGTAGATTTCCTCCGCTATTTGAACATGTGCACTATCCAGAGCCGCCGGCTTAATGCCCTGTTCCAGAGTATTATGCAAAGCATTTAAAACAACGGACTTCATTTCCAACAACTCTGCTTCTTCCACCATAAGAAGGGCCTCTATAACAGTATCCGTTAAAATAAAAGGCAAGTTTTCCCTGAATGTACGAGTTCTTGCTCCTCTTACTGTTTCATCCTCTTCTCTTCTTAGAGAGAAAACACCGTCAAAAAAGTTTTCTACCACCACTCCTGCTTCTGCTAAAACACCTTGCTCAAAGTCAAAAGTTTCCGGAACTTTGGCAGCAGCCTCTTCTTGCAACCGGGTGGTAGTATAATAATCTATGGCCTCCCGGGGAGCATAGATTGTCTGGGGGCTTGGTCTGCCTAGCACCAGAGAAACCCTCTTGGGCATAATGGCAAAAGCCAAAATAAAAAGAATGACTGCAAAAACAAGCAAAGTTACTACACCTCGCTGTAAATTTTTACTACGAGCCAAAAAGGTTTTTTGTTCAAAAAACTCTCCTAGTTTATATATAAAACTCATTTTACGACTCCTCCTGCCTGCATTTCATACGCAAGTAAGCACTTCTAATCTCCAAAACGAGAGAGAATTTCCGAGTGACTGAGTGACTAAGTCAGCCCGTTCGACTACGCTCAGGGCAGGCTCTACGGCTGTAAGTGACTAAGTGGGAACGAAGGACGACGGGGTTAGGAAGAGATGACCTACTTACCCACTCGTTATTCGTCCCCCCATCCTTACTCAGTCACTTAGTCACTTAGTCACTTACCAATTATATCAACTTTTCCTCTTTTGGTAAAGCTGGTAGGCTATGATAATTTTTTGCACCAGAGGATGCCGCACTACATCTTTTTCTGTCAGGTAACAAAAGCAGATTCCCTCTACCCCTTTTAAAACACTTCTTACTTCTATCAGCCCGGAAAACTTACCCTTAGGCAAGTCCACCTGTGTAATATCTCCGGTAATTACAGCTCGCGAGTCGAAGCCTAAACGAGTTAAAAACATCTTCATCTGTTCTGCTGTACTATTTTGGGCTTCATCTAGAATAACAAAGGAGTTATCTAGGGTTCTTCCCCGCATATAGGCTAGAGGAGCTACCTCAATTATTCCTTTTTCCTTATACCTTTGGAAAGCTTCTACTCCTAACAGATTGTTCAAAGCATCATAAATAGGTCGCAAATAGGGATCGATTTTTTCCTGTAAATCTCCAGGCAAAAAACCTAGATGTTCTCCTGCCTCAACGGCAGGACGGGTTAAAATAATCCTTTTCACTTGCTTATCTTTTAAGGCAGCCAAAGCCATAGCCATAGCCAGATAAGTCTTCCCTGTTCCTGCAGGCCCTATACCAAAGACGATATCATTTCCTCTGATAGTTTGTACATAGTTTTTTTGTCCCAAGGTGCGAGGTGTAATTTTTTTACCTCTGCCAGTAACATACACAAGGTCAGCAAAGATACCCCCCAGCAGATTATGATGCCCGTCCTTAGCCAGATTCAAAGCATATTCAAACTCTTGCGTAGTTAGGCGATGCCCCTGACGATGCGCTTGGAGAAGATCTTCAAAAAGCTTTCTAACTTTTTCCACAGAATCACTATCACCCTCTAAGAGAAGGTAATTGCCTTGGGGAATAGCGGTCAGATCGAAGTTTTTTTCCAGAAGGGTAAGATGGCGGTCAAACTTCCCCAGAAGAAATATGACCTCCTCGTTGCTCCGAAACTCCACCCGGTGCTTTCTTCTTTCTGTCAATAAACTTGCCCCTTCCTCTAGCCCAGTGACTAAGTGACTAAGTCAGCCGTAGGCTGTCAGTGAGTCAGTCAGCCTACCGGACTCCCGACTTGGCTATCGCCGTCGTCAGGACTCGTTCAGACTCGTTCAGACTCGTACTCCTCGTCTTCACTCGTCGTCTTCACCAGCTATAAGTAAGCAAATAAGAACGAAACCCGACGGGAGTTAGTTTATCCCCACTTGCCTACTTACTCGCTCCCCACTTTTCGCTTTTCACTTTTCGCTTTTCACTTTTCCACTGACTTACTGACTTGCTGACTTACTGACTCATTGACTCACTTACCCTTTTCCCTGTTCACCCTTCTCCATTTAGGAGAGGGGGGTTAGGGGGGTTAGGCTTCTCTTTAGCAATATTTTCCCTAGTCTCTATCATAAGCCTTACTCTTATTCTTCCTTCCCTAAAAGGCGATATCTCCGACACCTCATAAGAAAGCCTTTCTACGCAGGCAGGAATATACTTTTCTGCCAAAGAAAACACGTCTTCCTTGGCTTTATACAAAGCTTCCTCTCGTGTTAGCTCCTGAGTGGTGATAATTAATTCATAGTAATTTACTCTAATGAATTCTACAGGGACAGCAAGATTCCTCCATTTCAAACGATATTTTATCGTCTTTCTAGCATAGTTACGATAAGGGCTTCTTTTTTGACCAAAGCTGAACTTTCTGTCATCAAATCGTAAAGAAAAGCCTGTTGCCAGATCCCCTGTTTTTTCCCTCATAATTTCTGTCAAAGATACTGTTGAAAAAAATTCATACCAGACCCTAGCCCAAACCTCACCCCGAGCACGAACATCTTGTCGCACAACACCTTCTTCTGTCAAGTCATCTACTCTGCCTGCATGTTCACCTGTCAAAACACCACTAATAAGGACCTGATCTTTTATTACTATTTCTCCTGGAACTACCTTAGCTTCTCCCACTAAAGTCAGAACATCCTCTATCAGACCGTCCCTAGAAGCTACAAGATCACTACTTATTCCCCACACATCTTGCAAAGAGATTATTTCTTCCTCTACTTCGATAGTCAACTTTGTACCTTGCATCTGTAAACCCACCCAACTTAATTCATGACAAACAAGCAAAAATTCCATTTCCAAAGCAGGAAAGTCAAAGTTCCTTTTTAGTGTACCAGGGACTAACCCAAGCTCCCGAGCTGCTGCCAAAATTGCTTCTTCCGGCACATTTTCATGGCCTTTAATCTCTATAAACCAAATAAAATTACTTAAGATATAAAGAATTATAACAAAGCAAAAAAAGCCTAGGAGCAAACCACGTCGCTTTTTAAGACGCGCTAAAAGAAACGGCAAGCCTCTTTTCTTTTCTATCTGTAGTGAACAACGAGTTTTACGACTCAGAGGGCGTAACAGGAAAAAATTATCGGGATATGTCTTGAATATAGCCCGGTCTTTTAAATTCTGCAAATCCCACAATAAGATGCCCCGGGATACTGCTAAATTAATAAGCTTTTCTACCCCCGCCCCCCGAGCACTGATAACTATATATCCCAGAATGAATTTTAATAGCTTCTGAAAAAACATTTTGCCACCCCTTTATCTTTCAATCTCCAGAGAGGCAATCTCACCCTCAACAGCTAACTCTTTTGTATAAAGATTACGAATAATCAAATTCTCTCCTTTAATAATCAACACCCCATTGCTGGTTCTGACCTTTATACGCTTTTCTTCATACTCAATAATGCCTTTATGATTCTCCAGATACATCTGTCTATTTCCTATAAGTGTCAAACGTGATAAGTCCAGCATTATATCCCGAGGAAAGTCAAAAAAATCTGCTAAAGAAGTCTTTAGCTTTTGTCCTCTCCCCCTGCTTTTCATATAACACCTCCGAACCAGTTGCCAGTTATCAGTTACCAGTTACCAGTTACCAGTTACCAGTTACCAGTTACCAGTTACCAGTTACCAGTTGCCAGTTAATTATTGTATAGCAAATTGGAGCCCCGTAACCACTGTAAACTGTAAACCGACAACTTAATTTGCTTATAACAATATGTAACTACTCAGCCTAAGAGATTAAGGTTTTTATAGTACATATGTAACCGTTCACGCTAATGTGTCATGATTCATCCTGCCATGTCATTTCGACCAAAGGGAGAAACCTTCTTGTTCACGTTAAGATTTCTCCCTTCGGTCGAAATGACAATATGGACGTGAGTAGATGCAACAATATAAACTATGCTCTACAAATTACAGTTATGAAAGAAATAAAAGAAGCAGCCTTGCGGCTGCTTCTTTTATAAGTTTTAGAAGTTGGGGAGGTTAGTAACTCCTAACCCTATGTTTGTTTTTTCTTTTACTAAGTGGCGGTCCAAGCACTTCGGCTAACACTATCCCCCGAGATAGGTCTCTCCTCGTAGCAAAGAGTGTCGCCGAAGAGGGCGAAACTGCTCTCTGTCCCCAAACTTTTTCTGGTCTTTCTTGCCTTTCTTTTACCACGGCAGATTCTGCCCGCAACGATAGCTGCTCCTGCATCCCTGTCTTCTTACTGGTCTGGCGCAAACCTTGCCTGTCAGCAGGAAAAAATCTTGCCGGAGAAACAGGTTTTTTCTCTTTCTCTCCCTCTTCTAAGTCTAGTTCCTTGAGGAATTCAAAGATTTTAGGAAGAGTCTGGCGTGTCTTTTCAGGTTCTGCACCCGGAGCCCTTGGATCCGAAGACTCCTTTCTTTTTTTCATTAGGGAGCGCCATATGCGACTTCCCAGTGCAAGAACAGCTAACATGACGATGGTATTGTCAAAAATGACATCCAAGAAACCCTGCATGATGCATCACTCCTGTGACTATTTAGTTATCCCTTTTAAGAAGTTACATCTCCATCTGTCTTCTTACCTTCCAAGTCGGAAATAGAGCGGCGCATAGAAGTATCAGCCACCACGTTTTGCAGATTATAATAATCCATTACACCTAGTTTCCCTTCGCGCAAAGCCTGTGCCATCGCCCTAGGAACTTCTGCTTCTGCCTCTACTACTTTGGCGCGCATTTCCTGCACGGTAGCCACCATCTCCTGCTCCACGGCTACGGCCATCGCCCGACGCTCTTCTGCTTTGGCCTGGGCGATACGCTTATCTGCCTCTGCTTGGTCTATCTGGAGCCCTGCCCCGATATTTTTACCTACATCCACATCAGCAATATCTATGGAAAGAATTTCAAAAGCCGTCCCCGAGTCCAGACCTTTGGAGAGAACAGTACTGGAGATAGAGTCCGGGTTTTCTAAAACATCTTTATGTGTTACCGAAGAACCAATAGTAGTAACGATACCTTCTCCTACCCGGGCAATAATAGTTTCTTCCCCGGCACCCCCTACCAATCGATCTATATTGGCCCTCACCGTAACTTTGGCCCGTGCCTTGACCTCAATACCATCTTTGGCTACGGCAACCACTACTGGCGTCTCAATTACTCTTGGATTAACGCTCATCTGTACAGCCTGCAAAACATCCCTACCAGCCAAATCAATAGCAGCTGCCCTTTCAAAGCCTATATCGATATTTGCCCTCTGGGCAGCAATAAGAGCATTGGCCACTCTGTCTACATTTCCCCCGGCTAGATAATGTCCTTCCAGTTTATTAACGTTTAAATCTATCCCCGCCTTGGTCGCCTTGATTAAAGGATTAACAACACGTGAGGGAACAACTCGCCGCAAGCGCATCCCGATTAAAGTAAACAGACCAACCTTCACCCCTGCCGCTAGGGCAGCAACCCACAATCCCACTGGCACAAAACTGAACAAGATAGAAAAGCCCAAGATAACCAAACCTATGGTTATCAATGTTGAAACTAAAGCAGCATCCACTTTAAATTCCTCCCTTTACTTTTTTTGTTACTTATCCACTAGAAGCCTCACCACTATCCGCACATCTTCCACCTGCACAACCTCTATTTCTGCCCCGGTAGCAATAAATCCTCCTTCTGTAACTACATCCCGGCGTTTTCCTTCTATTAATGCTGTTCCGGCAGGTCGCAGCGGCGTTACCGCTACCCCTTTTTTACCCTGCAGGTCAGGATAAGCATGCGGTCCCACATACCCCAGAGTCTTTTCTTCCTGATAGCTTAAGATAATGCGATTGAAAAACCCTTTTCTATTTAAAGCACGAAAGGAAATCGCTACTATAACTATAGAGAAAAGGAAAGACAGAGAAAACATGAGCAGACCCTGACCAGCATCGGCAGCAGAAAGAACCACCGCTGTCGCTATAACACCAAGCCCTGCTGCCCCCACAATGCCGAAGCTTGGTAAAAACGCTTCGATAAGAAGCAGAATAATACCCAGAACAAAAAGAACTAGCACTTCATATCCGGCTAGACCAGCAAAAATATGCCCTCCGAAAAAAAGAGCAAAAGAAGCCATGCTAACAGAACCGGCAACCCCAAAGCCTGCAGTCGTCAGTTCAAGCATCAGCGCAGCCATAGCCACGGTCAATAAAATAGTGGCAATGGTGGGATCAGTTATCATGCGAGCGATCCTCTCCGCTGCTTTTTCATCAGTCTCCACCAAGCGAGCCTCTTCCATCCCCAGATGAGACAAAAGATCTCTGCGTGAGTGGAATGTGCCATCACTGAAACCTAGTTCTAGCGCTTGTTTGCTAGTAAGAGTGAGTAATCTTCCTTCTTCAACTACTCCTTCTATACTTACTTCCTTCCGCACCATAGCCTCAGCTAGCTGTGGATCTTTCCCTGCTGCCTCGGCAACAGATTCCATAGCAGCAGACCAAGCCGAAATAGTTTTTTCGTCCACACCTTCTTCGCCAGCTACAAAACTGCGCGGTTCAGCAGCCCCGATAACACCACCAGGGGCCATAAATATTTTGTCACACGAAAGAGCCAGGTAAGCACCAGCAGAAAGAGCTTTGTTTTTCACATAGGCATATACCGGCATATCCTGTTCGCGAATCAAGCTACTAACATCAAAAGCAGCATCTAAAAAACCGCCGGGAGTATTTATCTCTAATATTACCATACTGGCGCCCGCTCTCTCTGCTTCCTGAAAAGAACGAGTCAAAAATCTAACTAACCCCTTTTCCACCGGACCCTCCAGCGGAATAATATAAACCGTTTCTCCTGTCCCACCAGGAGCCGCCAAAGATAGGGAAGTCAAGAAAAAGAGCAACACGATAATAAAAACCAGACCTTTTCTGTACAAAGCAACCACCCTCCTTATTCTTATTATATACTATCATACACAAAAGTTAAATACTATAATCTACAAAAACTCAACAAAAGCCCGGCTATTTTAAAGCCGGGCTTTTTAGCTATATTAATAGAACTTTTTCCTCTTTTTCCTAGCCGCTTCAGATTTCTTTTTGCGTTTAACGCTAGGCTTCTCAAAATGCTCTCTTTTTCTTACTTCCCTCAACACTCCAGTACGAGCAATTTGCTTCTTGAATCTTCTTAAGGCACTATCTAGGGTTTCGTTCTTACCTACTTTGATCTCTGCCATGAATCTCCCCTCCCCTCGCTACCAATCTCCTGAAACGGGGTTATAGCAACTGTTTCTCCAACTACTCTATTGCAACGGTATTAATTATATCCCTTTTGAAAAGCAGTGTCAATCAATGTTGCAATTTTGCTTGCCCTAAAATATGAAAATGAAGATGAAAAACAACTTGCCCAGCAGCAGCACCGCAGTTGGTAATTACCCTATACCCAACAGAAGCAACCCCACTCTGACGAGCAATATCTCTGATAGCTAGATGAATACGCCCGATAAGAGAAGCATCTTCATCCCGCAAGTCTTCCAGATTAACAATATGTTTCTTTGGAATTACCAAGACATGAAAAGGAGCTTTAGGAGCTATATCTTTAAAAGCCAGTATTTCATCATCTTCATACACCTTGTCCGCTGGAATTTCTCCAGCAACTATTTTACAAAATAAACAATCAGTCAAATTTTTACACCTCTGCTTTCCGCATTTAGTAACTGTCAACCGACATCTATCTTCTACTGGAAATAATTATAACACCCTCATGTTGTATTGGCAAGAATTATGCTGACAAAAAAAATTAATGACTCCCAAAATATACTCGCCAAGCTCATAAATTCCAGCACTGACGCATGAAATCAGTTATAAAATATTTAAAAGTAGACGCTGATTTTTTGATATATTAACAGTTAAATAGTTGTTTATTGCTAATTATAATCTGGAGTAACTACTCAGCCTAAGAGATTAAGGTTTTTATAGTACATATGTAACCGTTCACGAGACTAGCCAGTGGACAGGGTTTCGACGTATCATGTTTTTATAGTACATATGTAACCGTTCAAGCTAATGTGTCATGATTCATGCTGCCATGTCATTTCGACCGAAGGGAGAAACCTT
>CAZLTH010000023.1:0-14568 GCA_964562355.1 uncultured Syntrophomonadaceae bacterium
AGTTACATAAATTCTAAATAAAAGAAGGTTGTTGTCTTGATAGAAAAGATTGTTATAAAAGGTGCGCGAGAGCACAACTTGAAAAATATTGATTTGGAAATTCCACGTGGCAAGTTGATAACTATTACCGGGTTGAGTGGGTCGGGGAAATCTTCCCTAGCTTTTGATACTATTTATGCTGAAGGGCAACGGCGTTATGTGGAATCTCTTTCTGCTTATGCACGGCAGTTCCTAGGACAGATGGAAAAGCCCGATGTTGATTCTATAGAAGGTCTTTCACCAGCGATATCTATTGACCAGAAAACTACCAGTCGCAATCCTCGTTCTACGGTAGGGACGGTGACGGAGATATATGATTATTTGCGTCTTCTTTTTGCACGGGCAGGGCGTCCCCACTGCCCACATTGTCAACGCCCTATTGAGCAGCAGACGGTGCAGCAGATTACGGATCAGGTGATGGACTTGCCTGCCGGCAGCAAGGTAGTGTTATTAGCGCCGCTAGTACGAGGTCGCAAGGGTGAATATAACAAGCTTTTAGAAGAAGTCAAGAGGGAAGGGTTTTTGCGAGTCAGGGTAGATGGTGAGATGGAGCTACTGGAAGAAGATAGTATTAGTCTGGATAAAAATAAGAAGCATACTATAGAGCTGGTAGTAGACCGGCTAGTTATAAAAGATGGCTTGGAGAATCGCTTGGCGGATTCGCTGGAAACCTCTTTAAAACGCTCTGGTGGTCTGGTGACAGTTCTCATACAGGATACTGAGAAAGAAATTACTTTCAGTGAGAATTTTGCCTGTATTGAATGTGGTTTCAGCTTTGAAGAACTTTCTCCCCGTATGTTCTCTTTTAATACCCCTTATGGCGCTTGTCCTACCTGCAGTGGCTTAGGATTCCAATCGGAAGTCGATCCGGACCTAGTGGTGCCTGACCAAAGTCTTTCCCTGTCGGAGGGCGCAGTTTTGCCTTGGCGGAGACGCAGTAGTGGCAAAGGCGGTGGTGGTTTTTATTATCAGGTTTTATTGACCACAGCTAAGCACTACAATATTAAAACAGATATTCCTTTTCGGGAGCTTTCAGCAGAAGAGCAGAATATTATTTTTTATGGTAACCGGGGGGAGATTCTTGAGTTTGGTTATGAAAGTGAGGAGGGCAGAAAGCATGTTTTCAAACGTGCTTTTGAAGGTGCTCTCCCTAATTTGCAGCGTCTTTTAAAAGAGACGGCATCAAACTACAGGCGCAGTGAAATTGGTGCTTACATGACCAGTAGACTCTGCCCAGACTGCCAGGGGCGGCGTCTCAAACCGGCCAGCTTAGCGGTTCTGGTAGGAGACAAGAATATCACCGAGGTGACGGCTTTATCAGTAGAAGCAGCAGGTGAATTTTTTAAATCTCTGCAGCTTACAGCCAAAGAAGCACTTATCGCTCGCCTTATTTTGAAAGAGATAGATGCTCGCCTAGGTTTCTTGATGAACGTGGGATTGGACTATCTTACACTGGACAGGTCTGCCGGAACTCTTTCTGGTGGAGAAGCACAGCGAATTCGCCTAGCAACACAGATTGGAGCTGGGCTAACAGGCGTACTTTATATTTTGGATGAACCAAGTATCGGGTTACACCAGCGTGACAACCAACGTTTGCTTAAAACATTGGAGAGTTTGCGGGATTTGGGGAATACTGTCATCGTGGTGGAGCATGATGAGGAAACGATGCGCACGGCTGATTTCATTGTGGATATCGGCCCTGGCGCCGGTGCAGCTGGTGGAGAGGTGGTAGTAGCTGGCAGTATAGAGGATATCAAAGCTGCTCCTGAGTCTATTACCGGGCAGTATCTTACAGGGGAGAAGAAAATTGCTGTCCCGGACAGCCGTCGCCAATCTAACGGAAAAGCCCTGCAAATTGTGGGGGCACGTGGGCATAATTTAAAAAATATTGATGTTACTGTACCTTTAGGTGTTTTTATTTGTGTTACCGGTGTTTCAGGTTCAGGAAAGAGTACTTTGATCAATGAAATTCTTTATAAAAGTTTGGCTAAAAAACTCTATCGCAGTCGCCCCCATCCCCTAGAACACCTGGAAATAAAAGGAATAGAGCATCTGGATAAGGTTGTGGAGGTTGACCAGTCTCCTATCGGGCGGACGCCACGTTCTAACCCGGCCACTTATACGGGTCTCTTCGATGGTATCCGGGAGCTTTTTGCTGCTACCCGGGAGTCCAAGGTAAGGGGGTATCGCCCTGGTCGGTTCAGTTTCAATGTTAAAGGAGGTCGCTGTGAGGCCTGCCGTGGGGATGGGATTATAAAAATTGAAATGCATTTTTTGCCGGATGTTTATGTTCCTTGCGAAGTATGCAAGGGAAAACGTTATAACAGGGAAACGCTGGAAGTGCGTTATAGAGATAAAAATATTGCCGACATTTTACAAATGACAGTCAGAGAGGCTTTAGCTTTTTTCTCTGCTATTCCTAAAATACAACGAAAACTACAGACACTTTATGATGTGGGGCTTAAATATATTAAGCTGGGGCAGCCGGCAACAACTCTTTCTGGTGGCGAAGCCCAGCGAGTCAAGTTGGCCACTGAGCTTAGTCGGCGCAGTAACGGGCGTACTCTTTATATTCTGGACGAGCCTACTACAGGTTTGCACATTGATGATATTAAAAATCTTTTAATTGTACTGGACCGTCTTACGGATACTGGCAACACTGTACTGGTTATCGAACATAATTTGGATGTAATCAAGAGAGCAGACCATATTATTGATCTGGGACCGGAAGGCGGGGACGGTGGTGGAGAATTGCTGGCAGAGGGAACGCCGGAAGAGATAGCACTGGTGCCTGCTTCCTATACAGGGCAATTTTTAGCTACAGTTCTGAGAACATGATTATAAGGAGGGAATATAATGCCTCATCTTGAGGGGATTCCTTCTTCTCCGGGGGTTTATCTTTTTAAAGATAAAGAAGGTAAGATTATTTATGTGGGCAAAGCTTCTTCTTTGCGTAGCAGAGTGCGTTCTTATTTCCAGAAGGAAACATCCCTAGATTCGAAAAGCAGGGTGCTGGTAAAAAAAATAGCAGATCTGGACTACATAGTGACAGATTCGGAAGTGGAAGCACTCGTTCTGGAAAGTAATTTTATCAAAGAGTATCAGCCACGCTATAATGTTTTGCTCAAGGATGATAAACAGTATCCTTATATCAAGATTACCATTGGTGAACCTTTCCCACGTATTTTTTTAGAGAGAAAATTTGTTCAGGATGGCAGTCGCTATTTTGGACCGTATACCAATGTAAGGGCGGTGCGTGGCACCTTAGATCTTTTGCGCAAAATTTTCCCCCTTCGTTTCTGTCGACAGAATCTGCACCTAGGAAAAGCCAAGGGGCAGCGTCCCTGTCTTAACTATCAAATGGGACGCTGCCTAGCCCCCTGTCAGGGCACAGTAGAAGTTGGCGAGTACCAACAGGTGGTAAAGAAAGTCATTCTCTTTCTAGAAGGTAAACAGGATATTCTTTTGCTGGAATTTAGAGAAAAGATGCAGCAAGCTGCTGCTGAGCTGAAGTTTGAAGAGGCTTCCCTCTGGCGAGATCGTTGTCAGAGCCTAGAAACTGTTTTACAGAAACAAAAGATTGTTTCCACAGATTTAAAGGATCAGGATATTCTGGCTTTGGTCTTTGATGATGCTGAAAAAAAGAAGGCTCTAGTGCAAGTTTTTTTTATTCGCAGTGGCAAATTGGTGGGGAAGGAGCAGTTTTTTTTAAAGAATACTGCTAACCGGAGAAATGAGGAAATTCTAAAGTCCTTTATACAACAGTTTTATAATCGTGCTTTCTATATCCCCCGGGAAATTATTCTTTCCTCCGAGCCGGAGGAAAAAGGCTTGTTGGAAGAGTGGCTAAAAAAACTTAAAGGAAAGAAAGTTTTTCTGCTTACTCCTCGCCGGGGCGTCAAGCGAGATTTGGTAAAAATGGCAACAAAAAATGCTCATCTCTTTTTGGCGCAAAAAGAGATTTTCAATTCTCGCCAAGAGATCCTCAACCAGCAGGGACTCGAGGAATTGGCGCTGTTATTAAATTTGGATACGCTGCCACATCGTATTGAAGGTTATGATATATCTACTTTACAAGGAGAAAGCACTGTGGCTTCCCGAGTGGTATTTATTGCTGGCAAGCCAGCTAAAGAAAAATATCGACGTTATCGAATACAGACAGTAACAGGAATTGATGATTATGCTGCTATCCGGGAAGTTTTAAAACGCCGCTTTTATTCTCCAGAGGAAGGAGAAAAGCTTTCTTTGCCGAATTTAATACTTATTGATGGTGGACAGGGACAGCTGTCGGCAGCTAGGCAGGCTTTTACAGAAGCAGGCATTAATTTGCCGTTTGTTTCTCTAGCGAAAGAGGAAGAAATTATTTTTCGTGGAGGTGGGGGAGAACCACTAAAGTTGCCAGCTGTTTCTCCAGCCTTGAGATTATTGCAGCAGGTGCGAGATGAGGCCCATCGCTTTGCTGTCTCTTATCATCGTACTCTGCGCAAGAAAAGCATACGACAGGGAGTTTTAGATGATATTCTAGGTATCGGACCTGCCAGAAAAAAAGCTTTGTTGCAGCATTTTGAGAGCCTAGAGAAGATCAAAACGGCGTCTCTGCAAGAGTTGTTGTTGGTAGAAGGTATAAATAAAGCTATTGCTGAAAAAATAAAGGAGCATCTTGATGAAATATAAACTGTTGGCTTTGGATCTGGATAATACTTTATTAAATGATGAACATAAGATATCGCAGCAGAACATAAAGTCTTTGCAAACGGCAGCTAGGGCAGGTTTAATTGTTGTCATAGCTACGGGGCGGATGTATCGTTCTACCTTGCCTTACGCCCGGCAGTTAGGTATAAATGTACCGCTTATTACTTATCATGGTGCATTAATAAAGAAGGTCATTGGTGGCGAGGAAATCTGGCATAAGCCTGTACCTCTGGATGTAGCTCTGGAAATTGCTGTTTATGCTAAGGAAAGAGGTTATCATCTTAATGTTTTCATCAATGATAGTTTACATGTCTCTGAAGAAAATGATTTCACTCGCTATTACCAGAGTATAGCTGATATTGATTTGCAAGCGGTAGGGGATATACCTGCTTATTTGCAACAGAAGAAAATTCCGCCTACCAAGATGAGTATTATTTCCCTTGTTGAAGATATGGAAAAAATCATAGAAGATTTGACAAATCATTTTTCCGGAAAAGTTTTTTTAACACAAGCGCTACCGAATTTTTTGGAGATTACCCATCTGGAAGCTACCAAGGGTAGAGCTTTACGTTACCTAGCAGAAGAATTGGGTATTAAAAGAGAAGAAGTGGTAGCTATTGGGGATAATTTAAATGATCTGGATATGCTAGAATATGCCGGTACAGGAGTAGCTGTGGCTAATGCCCGGGAGGAACTCAAAAAGGTGGCCCAAGTTATAACTCTTTCGAATGTAGAAGATGGTGTGTCTTATTTTGTGGAAAATTGGATATTGGAGACGAGATTAAGAGGTTAAGAGACGAAAAGGTGAAGAGAGGAAGATTTTTCTGAAAATCGTAGCGGATTTACATACGCATACTATAGCCAGCGGGCATGCTTATAGTACGGTGACGGAAATGGCCAAAGCGGCAGCAGAATGGGGATTGCAGATGCTGGGGATAACTGACCATGGTCCAGCTATGCCGGGAGGGCCACATCGTTATTATTTTGGCAACCTGAGAGTTTTGCCACGAGAACTGTATGGGGTGGAAATTCTCAGAGGGGTGGAGGCAAATATCTTGGATGTACGGGGGAGACTTGATTTGCCAGAATATTACCTGCGCAACTTGGACTTGGTGCTGGCAGGAATGCACTTTGTTTGTTATCCGGGTGCCAGCAGACAGGAAAATACAGCTGCTGTTCTAGCGGTTATGGATAACCCTTATGTTGACGGGATTGTGCATCCAGGCAATCCGGAATACGAGTTGGATCATGAAGCTATAGTTCAGAAAGCTGTGACTAAAAATATTGTTATTGAAGTGAATAATAATTCTTTGCGAGGAAAAACACGTAAGGGAAGCGAGACAAATTGTTGTGAAATAGTTGCCTTGGTTAAAAAATGGGGAGGAACTATTTTGGTAAGCAGTGATGCTCATTTTTGCCATGAGGTAGGTTCATTTGAAAAATCCCTAGAACTGTTGGTCAGGGAAGGCTTGGGAGAGGAATACGTTCTTAACACCTCTCGGGAAAAAGTTGTTTCCTTCTTAGCTGGCAGAGGTAAAAAATATAAATGATATATAGAGGAGGACACGTTTCCCCTTAAAGGGAAACATCTCCTCTTTACATATAAAGGATGATTGTAAAGTGTTTCCTTATGCTGACTATCATACGCATACCTGTTATAGTCATGGTCAAGGAACAGTTGAGGAAAATGTTATGGCTGCTCGCAAAAAAGTATTACGTGAGATAGCTATTACTGACCATGGTCCTCGCCATCTTTTTATAGGCATAAAAAGCAAACAATCTTTTGATAGGATGCGACTGGAAGTGGCAGCCTGCCAAAAAAAATACCCTGATATAAATGTTCTTTTAGGAGTGGAAGCTAACATTATCAGTCAAGAGGGAGATATAGATGTCTCAGAGGATATACTTCCCTGCTTGGATTTGATTTTAGTTGGGTACCACTTAATGGTGAGAACTATTAATATTTCTTTTACCTATCACCTCTAGGTAAAGAATCGCTTGAATAAGTATGGCTGGCTAGGTTGTGAAAAAATCAGAGAAAAAAATACTCGGGTCCTTATTGCCGCTGTACGAAAATATCCTGTTAAAATAGTTACTCATCCTGGGTTGAGAGTTGATATAGACACGCATGCTTTGAGTCTAGTCTGCCGGGAGAGAGGTACAGCTCTGGAGATTAACTCCAATTATACGTCAGAAAGCCGTAAATTCCTTGAAAAAGCCTTACAGACAGAAGTTAAATTTGCTGTTAGCAGCGATGCACATCATCCTTCTCAGGTAGGTTCTTTCCAGAGAGCTCTTAGCTTGATAGAAGAGATGGGTATTCCTCCTGCTAGGATAATTAATGTTGAATAAACCTTCATGCCGGTTTCATGTACCTTGCTAAGCATGGTACGATGAGAGTGATAAAAAGTAGTTAGAGTTGTTTTTACTATAAAAAAGGGCAAGAGACGAAAGAGGGAAGGAGATATAAGCATGGAGAAGTTGAGATTTATTTTAGTTACCGGTCTGTCGGGGGCGGGGAAAACTAGGGCTATTCAAAGTTTGGAGGATATAGGCTTCTTTTGTGTAGATAATCTTCCCCCTTCCTTCATACCCAAGTTTGCCGAGCTATGTGCTTGTTCCGGAGGAAAAATTCAGCGAGTTGCCTTGGTTTGCGATGTGCGAGGTGGTGAGTTTTTCTCCGAGCTTTTTACTGCTTTGAATGAGCTGGAAAAGATAGGAATGAGGTATGAAGTTCTTTTTTTGGAGGCCAGCGATGAGGTTCTTATTAGACGTTATAAAGAAACGCGCCGTCGTCATCCTCTAATTTCTAAAGGTAGTATCAGTGAGGGAATACGGGAAGAAAGGATTTTGCTGGAAGATATTCGTGGTAATGCCGATAAAATTATTGATACCAGTCGCTTGACCCCCCAACAATTAAAAGAAGAAATAGTTGGTTTTTATTCTCAGGATAAAACGAGAGAGAGACTCTTTATTATTCTGGTTTCCTTTGGTTTCAAATTCGGACTCCCTTTAGATGCTGATCTGGTTCTGGATGTGCGTTTTTTACCGAATCCTCATTATGTGCCACGCCTTCAGCCTATGACAGGTAATGAAAAAGAGGTCAGAGAGTATGTGGAAAGTTGGGCTATCACCGGTAAATTTTTAGAGAAGGTGCAAGAAATGCTAACGTTCTTATTACCTTGCTATAGTAAAGAAGGCAAATCTCAACTAGTTATTGCCGTAGGTTGTACTGGTGGCAAACATCGTGCTGTAGTTATAACTAATAAGCTGGCGACATTTTTACAAGAGCTTAATTTTCAGGTTGCCGTAGAACATCGGGATATTATGAAGTCAGTGGATAAGTAAGTAAGTAAGTAAGTAAGTAACGAGGGACGGAGAAGTGAGTAAGTACGGTCAAACTAATCTCGTTGTGATTCATCACTTACTTACTCATTTACAGCCGCAGAGCTTGCCCTGAGCGTAGTCGAATGGGCTGACTTATTTACTGACTCACTCGGAGAAAGGTTCAATAAAAAATGCCTCTTACTTTTACAACAAAAGTTAAAGATTCTCTGCTACGTTCTTTTTCAGCAGAGAAATGTTGTTTGCAAGCAGAACTGGCTGCTTTTATTTATATGAAAGGGAATATTGAAATATCTTCAGAAAGACTGGCTTTAACGATAGTTACAGAGAGTCCTGCTTTAACCCGGCGTATTTTCTTGCTTTTCAAGAAAATATTTTCTCTCAACGCAGAAATTTTTGTCCGTAAAAAGACTCGTTTGAAAAAGAACAATATTTATTTGGTACAGGTTAGAGGTGAAGAGAACATTCAATATATTTTAAAATCCTTGGGGAATACAAATAAGGAAGGAAGATGGAGGATAGGAATAAATAGAACACTTTTGAAGAAAACTTGTTGTCAGAAGGCTTTTTTAAAAGGAGCTTTTTTGGCTGGGGGTTATGTTAATGCTCCCGATTCTTCCTATCATCTGGAGATGGTTACGGCATATGAAGGGCATGGCAACGTTTTACTGTCGCTACTTAAAAACTTTGGTTTACAGGGAAAAATCAATTTCCGAAAACAAGTTTATGTAGTTTATTTGAAAGGAAGTAATGCTATTGCCGGTTTTTTACAGGTGATTGGTGCTCACCAAGCATTATTAAGTTTTGAAAATACTAGGGTAGTTAAAAACATACGCAATCAAGTAAATAGATTGGTTAATTTTGAAACAGCTAACCTTGGTAGGACAGTAGACGCTGCTTTAAAACAAGCAGAAGACATCAAATTAATTCTAAATCTTGCAGGTTGGGATGCTTTGCCTAAAAATTTGCAGTCTCTAGCTAGGCTACGTTTGGCTCATCCCGAGGTAACTTTACAAGAGTTGGGCAATATGTTGAGTCCCCCTTTGGGCAAATCTGGAGTTAACCATCGTCTGCGTAAGATAAAGCACTTAGCAGAAAAGATGACAAAATAGATATGCTTGGACTAGAAAGAAAATAAAGAGATGCCGAGGTAGGCAGGATTTTATTTTTCTTTTGTAGAAGTTATAACTATCCGGGTTTAGGATTCCGAGGTTCACGGTTGGGTTGGTGAAACTTCCAGTGGTAAGGTCTCTAGGGGTGCGACTTCCGGGGGAGGGCTTACGAGTTCCTACCAAGTGAAGGTGAAGGTTAGGGATTCCGGGCAGGTCAGGAGTCCGAGGTAAAGATTGGCGTGAACCCTGAACCCATGAACTCGTCTTCCCTGAACCTAACAACCCGAACAGATATGAGGCAATATATAAATGCGTATCTCTAATGAAATAAAACTGGAGCAAACCCAAAAACTTGTAATGACCCCGGAGCTGCAGCAAGCTATTACTTTGCTGCAGTTTTCTGCCTTGGAGCTTTCCAGCTATTTGGAAAATGAATTAATGGAGAATCCTGTTATAGAGCTTGATAATAGTGAAGAAGAGAAGCTGGAAAAAGAGGAAAGAGAGGAAAACGAGGAAAACGAGCTGGATTGGGACGAGTATTTCCAGGAACAATCACCAACTGAAAGGATTTCTACTCTACCGCGGCAGGAAGAGAACGCTTATGAAAAAAATGTTTCTAAAGGACTATCCCTACAGGAACATCTTCTTTTTCAATTGATGCTGACACGGCTTTCTTCGCAGGAAGTTTTGATTGCCGAGTTCATTATTGGCAATATTGATCAAAACGGCTATCTTAAAGGGAGTTTGTTTGAATTTAGTCGCTTTTTGGGTATTTCTGTAAATGCGCTAAAGATCGTTTTGGAAGTTATTCAGAGGTTTGAGCCGGCAGGGGTAGGGGCAAGGTCTTTACAAGAGTCTCTTTTGATTCAACTGAGACAAAGGAAAGAAAAGATACCTCCTTTAGCAGAGGAGGTTATAAATAATTATTTGTCTCAAGTGGCAGAAAATCGCTGGCAGGAGATAGTAGTTGCCTTGGGAACAGATCTTTCCCACTTACAAAAAGCAGTAGATTTTATTCGTACTTTAAATCCTAAACCAGGATGTGCCTTCAGTGGTGGCAGCGAGGCAGGATATATTATTCCGGACTTACTAGTAAAAAAAGTTAACCATGAATATGTAATCATGGTGAGTGAATTTTCTGCTCCTCGTTTAATGATAAATCCTTATTACCGTAGTATATTGAACAAAAAGAAGAAAGATGATGAAACTTCTTTTATTAAAAAAAGATTGGATGCAGCTCTGTGGTTGATTAAAAGTATTGAACAGCGAAGACTTACTTTGTACCGGGTCATGGAGCAGATTGTGGATATGCAAAAGAACTTTTTCGAGAAAGGTCTAAAATTCTTGAAGCCCTTAACTCTGAGGGAGATTGCTGAGAGGCTGGACGTTCATGAATCTACGGTAAGCAGAGCTACCGCCAATAAGTATGCTCAAACTCCCCGAGGAGTTTTTCCCTTAAAGTTTTTTTTCCCGGCAGGGGTGGAAACAGCAGGCGGAGAGTCTATGGCTTCTTCCAGTATCAAATCTTACTTAAAAGAAATTATTAATAAAGAGAACCCCCAAAAACCGTTCAGTGATGAAAAACTGGCCAGAATTTTGGGGAGAAAAGGGATTTCTTTGGCTCGTCGTACTGTAACCAAATACCGGCTGGAGATGCAGATTCCTTCTTCATGTAAAAGAAGAAGATATTGATGACAGTTGACAGTTAATGGTTAATGGGGTTGCGAAACCCCTGACGACTGACGACCAAAAAAGTAGGGGCAACCCTTGTGGTTGCCCGAATGGAGGATTGAGAATGGATAGATTAAGTGTTAGAGATTTGAAGGTGGCAGGGAAGAAGGCTTTTATAAGAGTAGATTTTAATGTTCCCTTAAAAGATGGCTTAGTTGCTGATGATACCAAAATCAGGGCAGCCATTCCTACAATCAACTATCTTTTAGGCAAAGGAGTAACTATTATTTTGGCTTCTCATCTGGGGAGACCAAGTGGGCGAGTGGTTGAAGAATTGCGACTTGGTCCTATTGCTCGGGTTCTTGAAGAAATGTTGCACCTGCCTGTTCAGAAGCTAGATGATTGTGTCGGAGCTGAGGTCAGAGAAGAAGTTGCTGCTTCAGAATCTGGCGATATTCTTTTACTGGAGAACCTCCGCTTTCATCCGGAGGAAGAGAAAAACGATCCTGATTTTTCTCGGGAGTTAGCTGCCTTGGGAGACTTTTTTGTTAACGATGCCTTTGCCACTGCTCACCGTGCGCATGCCTCTACTGCTGGGATTACAGCTTATTTGCCTAGTGTGGCTGGTCTTTTGATGGAAAAAGAGCTGGCTTGTCTAGGAGGCATTCTAACGAGTCCTAACCGCCCTTTGGTAGCTATCATAGGAGGTGCTAAGGTAGCAGGCAAAATAGATTTGCTGCATAATTTGTTGGATATTGTAGACGTTCTTCTTATCGGAGGAGGAATGGCCAACACTTTTTTAAAAGCCCGAGGTTTTTTTATGGGAACATCTCTCTTGGAGGAAGATAAAGTTTCTTTGGCTCGGGAAGTCATGGATAGGGCAGAGAAAAAAAGTATTCCTTTAGTTTTGCCACAGGATTTTGTGGTGGCCAGAGAGTTGAAAGAGCAGCAGGAGACCATGACAGTTACAGCTGCGCATCTTCCTAAGAGATATATGGCTTTGGATATCGGACCAGAAACAATACAAAAATTTGCTAAATATATACATGCTGCGGGGACACTGGTTTGGAACGGTCCCTTAGGAGCATTTGAAGTTGATCCTTTTAATAAAGGAACAGCAGAGATAGCCCGGGAAATAGCTACTAGTTCTGCCGTGTCTGTTATCGGGGGGGGAGATGTTGTGGCGGCCTTACATAAAGCTGGATTGGCTGAAAAGATGACACACATATCAACCGGAGGTGGAGCTACTTTGGAATATCTGGAGGGTAAGAATCTGCCGGGCTTAGAAGCGTTATTAATGAAGACAAAAAAGAACAAACCTTTTTAATTTTTGAGAGGAGATTGCTGTTATGCGAAAACCTATTATGATTGCTAACTGGAAGATGCATATGACCTTATCACCTGCTAGAGATTTTTTGGCACAATTCTTAGAACAGGAGCTACCCCCCGGGGTGGATGTAGTGATTTGTCCACCTTTTTCGCTTTTGCATCCCCTAGCAGTAATTTTAGAAGGTACTTCTTTTTCTCTAGGTGCACAGAATATGCATTGGGAGGAAAAAGGTGCCTTTACGGGAGAAATTTCTCCTTTAATGTTGCGTGACTTAGGAGTAGATTATGTCATTCTTGGACATTCAGAGAGAAGGACTATTTTTGGTGAAAAAGATACTAGTATTACCAAAAAAATAATTTCAGCATTAAGACATGATCTCATACCTATTTTTTGTGTGGGAGAAACTCTGGAGGAAAGGAAACAGGATAAAACAGCACAGGTTATACGTAGGCAGCTGGAGGAAGGACTTAAATTGGTGCCACGTGACCGGGAGGCAGAAAAAATAATTATTGCCTACGAGCCTGTTTGGGCTATTGGTACTGGTTTGGCAGCTACTGCTGAAGATGCGCAAAAGGTAGTTTTATTAATCAGAGAAGTTTATGGGGAGCTTTTTGGCGAACGAGCTTCTTTGCTTCTACGAGTGCAGTATGGCGGTAGTGTTAAAGAAGGAAATATAAAAGAATTTATGTCTGTCAGAGAGATAGATGGAGCGCTGGTAGGAGGATCCAGTCTTGATTCTTTAAGCTGGATGCATCTTATTCAAAAAGGGGTATCTGCATGAGGGATAAACCCGGTCCTGTAATGCTGGTTATCCTAGATGGTTGGGGACTGGGGCGCCCTACAGCTGAAAATGCTATTTACTTGGCAAAGACCCCTCACATGGATCGTTTTCAGCAAAAATACCCTTATGCTGAAATTGAAGCCAGTGGGGAATCAGTTGGTCTTCCTGTTGGTCAGATGGGTAATTCGGAAGTAGGTCATTTGAATATCGGTGCTGGCAGGGTAGTATATCAAGAACTTACCAGAATAAATCTAAGTATCAAAGAAAAGACTTTCTTTCAAAACGAAGTTTTCTTAGAAGCAATGGAGAGAGCCAAAAAAGGAGCTGCTCTGCATTTGCTAGGACTTGTTTCTGATGGTGGGGTACACAGCCACTTAGAGCACCTTTATGCCTTACTTCGATTAGCTAAAGAGCATCGTTTGTCGGAAGTTTATATCCATGCTATTTTGGATGGGCGAGATGTGTCGCCTATGAGTGCCGCTGTTTACCTAAAACCTTTAGAAGAGTATTTAGTTAATGAAGAGAATATCTTTTTGGCTACAGTCGCTGGGCGCTACTATACTATGGACAGGGATAATCGCTGGGAAAGGATAGAAAAAGCTTATCGTGCTATGGTAATAGGAGAGGGAGAGAAAGCTACGGATAGTTTAGTTGCTTTGCAGCAAGCCTATGACGAGGGAGAAACCGATGAGTTCGTCTCGCCAACAGTTTTAGTGGATGAAAACGGCAATCCACGTGGTCAAATAAAAAAAGACGATGTCTTACTTTTCTTCAATTTTCGTCCAGACCGGGCAAGACAAATAACCCGTGCTCTTATGGCGAAGGATTTTTTGCATTTCGAACGTGAAGAACCCTTTGTGCAACCTTTTTTTGTTTCTATGACCAGTTATGACAAAACATTGGCTACTTCTGTTGCTTTCCTACCTCAAAGTTTAAAAAACACTTTGGGCGAAATTTTGAGCTATCACGGCTTGCGTCAGTTGCGCATAGCAGAAACGGAAAAATATGCTCATGTAACTTTTTTCTTTAACGGCGGTGTAGAGAAGTCATCTCTAGGTGAATTGCGCAGTCTGATTTCTTCCCCTAAAGTAGCTACTTATGATTTGCAACCCTCTATGAGTGCTTCGGAAGTAACAAAAGTCTTACTGGATAAACTGTCCTCACGTATTTTTGATGTAATTATTTTGAACTATGCCAATGCTGATATGGTAGGTCATACAGGAGATTTACAAGCAGCTGTAAAAGCTGTGGAAACGGTGGATTACTGTTTAGGGCAGGTGGTGGACAAAATTCTGGAATTGAAGGGGGTTGTTTGCATAACAGCTGATCATGGTAATGCCGAACTGATGTTGGACAAGAAAGAAGATCGGGAAGACAGACCACATACGGCGCATACAACTAACAGAGTCCCTTTTGTTTTGGTTAATGAACAGGGCTTGAAAATAAGGGACAGAGGTGTCTTGGCCGATATAGCTCCTACTATGTTGGAAATTCTACATATTTCTATTCCGGTAGAAATGACGGGAAAGTCTTTATTGATTTAGAAGTTTACAGTTTACAGTTTACAGTTTGCAGTCTGCTGACTGCAGTTTACAGTT
>CAZLTH010000024.1:0-1678 GCA_964562355.1 uncultured Syntrophomonadaceae bacterium
TCGTTAGTATTGTCTTGTTTTTTAATCTTAAATTTTCAAATTACGAATTGAGGTGTATTAAAAAAACTCTTGCTTTGAAAAGACTTACTGTGCTATAATGACAGCTAAATATAAAGTGCTAAATAGTAAGCATCATTTTCAAGGTTTGGTGTATAATTAAAGAGGTAGGTATTTGCTTCTGTCTCTTTGTTTTTTAAATAAATATAGAATAAAAGCTGTGAAAGGGGAAAAATCCCGGACCCAGTCCTTGTAGAGAGGGAACTCATCGGCTGAAAGGTTCCTAGCACATGGACGGGAGAATAGCCACCCTGGAGCTGCCCGCTGAAAAGTAATACTGAGTAAGCAGGGACGGTATACCGTTAAAATAAAGCATAAGCTTGAGTGACCGGCATGATTGTTTTTTTAATCATCCGGTAACCGGAGTGGTACCGCGGGACTTGGATTTTCTAAGCCTCCCGTCTCTGATATGGAGACAGGAGGCTTAATTTATTTTTACGGAGATTTTTTGGATGAAAGGTGTGTGTTGACAATGAGCGTTGTGTGGCAAAAATATTTTTCTGAAAGAGCTAGGATGATGAGAGCATCAGAAATCAGAAAGTTTTTCAAGCTGACTGAACGTCCGGATATTATCTCTTTTGCCGGAGGATTTCCTGGGGCCGACTTTTTCCCCGGGGAGAGCATTTCCACTTATTTGCAGAAAATGCTAAAAGAACAGGTAGAAGTTGCTTTACAGTATGGTCCTACAGAAGGGCAGAAAGATTTAAGGGTTTACCTAGCGGACAAAATGACCCGGGAAGGGATAGCTTCTGCTACGGAAGATAATATTTTGATTACCAGTGGTTCCCAGCAGGGATTGGACTTAATCAGTAGGGTTTTGCTTGATCCCGGTGATCTTGCTATTGTGGAAGAGCCGGGGTATGTAGGAGGATTGGGTGCTATTAACAATTATCAAGGAAACTACCTCCCCATCCCACTGGATGATAAAGGGATACGCACGGATATTTTAGAAAAAAAACTGATATCTCTTGACAAACAAGGTAAAAAACCTAAATTTGCTTACTTGGTACCAAATTTTCAGAATCCCACTGGGGTAACTATGAGTCTTTTGCGTCGGGAGAAGATGCTGCAGTTGGCAGAAAAATATGATTTTCTGATAGTGGAAGATAATCCTTATGGTGAGTTGCGTTATGAGGGTTACCCTTTCTCTGCTATTAAGTCTATGGATAGGGGAGGAAGAGTAATTTACCTAGGCTCTTTTTCTAAAACCTTTATTCCAGGCATAAGGACGGGTTGGCTGATGGCAGAAGAGTGCTTTGTTGAAAAGCTGATTACTGCTAAACAGGCAACAGACCTTTGTTCGAATTCATTAAGCCAACAATTGGTCTATACTTGCTGTATTGACGGATTTATTGACAATCACGTGCAGTCACTGGTAGAGAAATATCGTGCCAAGCGAGATATGATGCTTTCTTGCATGGAAAAATATTTTCCTGCCGAAATTAGCTGGACTTATCCGCGAGGAGGGTTTTTTATCTGGGTTACCTTGCCTGAAACCATGTCTACCGAAAAAATCTTACTTAAAGCCCTTGATCGCAAGGTAGCTTTTGTGAATGGGGCAGGGTTTCATACGAACGGCAATGGGAAAAATACAGCTCGCTTCTCGTTCAGTGAAGCGAGT
>CAZLTH010000024.1:1778-14325 GCA_964562355.1 uncultured Syntrophomonadaceae bacterium
TCATACGAACGGCAATGGGAAAAATACAGCTCGCTTCTCGTTCAGTGAAGCGAGTCTGGATAAGATTAGCATGGGTATTGAACGTCTGGGCAGACTTTTTCAGGATGAGATTTTAGCAGTTGAAAACGAACGATTAGAGACCAGCGTTTTATTTGGAGGTTAGAGGTGAGAAGTTGGAGGTTGGACGGTGGAAGGAGCAGGGAACGAGGGGCAAGGAACGAGGGTGAGTTTGAGGAATACGAGGATGAGAGGTTTTTGATTCCGTGTTAAGCAAAAAACTCTCATCCAGCTATTTGCTAGACTCACTTGTTGGGGGGTTTGTTTTTTTATAAATTTTAGTATATAATGCATTCAAAAGCAAGATGGTTCTGTTTTTATACTGATGTAGGTCAAAAACTAACATTCGTCGACAAAAAATATAAGTTTACAGTTTACAGTTTACAGTTGGGGTTCTTTTAACGAGCCATGTAATTATTAGTTCATAGTTTCTCGTCAATGCTTCGCATCCCCGTCAACTGGTAACTGGTAACTGAGTTATCAATTCCTGATTTCTCAATACTTGCCGATAATGTAAGTTAGTTGCCTTTAGCAGTATACATACTAATACGGAGGTGTAGTGTATTGAAGGAGCAAAAGACTTTACAAGAGATTAATGCAAAAATTCACAGGGGAGAAGCTGTTGTGGTAACAGCAGAGGAAGTTATCCCCATGGTGGAAGCTGAAGGTTTGGCGGATACTGCTAAAAGAGTAGATGTCGTTACAACAGGGACTTTTGGTCCCATGTGCTCCTCAGGAGCTTTTTTAAACTTGGGACATACCACTCCCCGTATGAAGTTTTCGAAAGTATATTTAAACGGTGTTAATGCATATGCCGGCATTGCTGCTGTAGATGTTTATTTAGGTGCTACAGAGATTCCTGACACAGATCCGACCAATAATAATTTTCCTGGTGAGTTTAATTATGGGGGAGCACATGTTATAGAAGACCTGCTGACAGGTAAGGAAGTTTATATGGAAGCCAGTTCTTATGGTACTGACTGTTATCCCAAGAAAAGAATAGAAACATGGATTACTTTAGATGATATCAACGAAGCCTATTTATATAACCCCCGGAACTGTTATCAAAATTATAATGTGGGTATTAACCTTTCAGATAAAGCCATTTATACTTATATGGGTATTCTTAAGGCTAATTTGGGTAACGCCAATTATTCTAGTGCTGGTCAGTTAAGCCCTTTGCTTAAAGATCCTTATTTGCGCACTGTTGGCGTTGGAACGCGTGTTTTTTTAGGAGGCGGTATCGGTTATGTATCATGGTACGGCACACAGCATAATCCCGGCGTTTCTCGTACGGAGAAAGGAGCACCGCGTACCCCTGGAGCCACGTTGGCTCTGACAGGAGATCTGAAACATATGGAAGCTCGCTGGGTACGAGGTGTAAGTTATCTAGGTTATGGAGTAACCATGCAGGTAGGGGTAGGCATACCTATTCCAATTTTAAATGAAGATGTTTTGTCCTATGCATCCCTAAAAGATAGTGATTTGGTAGCCCAAGTGGTAGATTACAGCGAGAGTTATCCGCAGGGAATAGGCGGAACTCTTGGTGAGGTAAGCTATGCTGAACTTAAATCAGGGGAGATTACAATCAGGGGTAAAAAAGTGCCGGCAGCGCCTCTTTCCAGTTACCCTAAAGCTGTAGAGATTGCTACTATTCTTAAAGAATGGATTTTAGCAGGTGATTTTGAGTTGACATCCCCTGTGCAGCCTTTGCCTTCGGCAGATGCCGGGATTAAGTTTAAGTCCTTGCGAGTGAAAAACAATCTGGACAAGGAGAGGTTAAAATGACCAAAGAAAAGATAGTGCTGCGCTTCCCGGCAACTGTAGTGGAGCAGCCTTTTATCTATCATTTGATAAAAGATTTTGACTGGGTAGTTAGTTTACTTAAAGCTAGTATAAACCCTCGTAAAGAAGGTCTGATGGTTCTAGAAGTAACCGGAGAAGAGCGTAATTACCAAAATGGTCTTACTTACTTGCGGACGCAGGGAGTAAGTATTCATCCATTGGAACAGGAGATTGCTTGGGTAGAAGAGCGCTGTACTCAATGTGGTGCTTGCTCTGTAATCTGCCCTAGCGAAGCCTTGTCTCTTAAACGTCCTGAGATGGTTATCTCTTTTAATGAGAGTAAGTGTATAGTTTGTGAACACTGCCTGAAAGCTTGCCCAGCCAGAGCGATAGAAGCGAGATATTGAACGGTAGTGACTCAGTGACTTAGTAAGTAGGGAAAAGTGAAAAGTGAAAAATGAAAAATGGGGAGCGAGTAAGTGGATAAGTGGGGATAAACTAACTCTCGTCGGGTTTCGTTCTTATTTACTTATTTACTTATTTACTTGTTTGCTTACTTACAGCCGCAGAGCCTGCCCTGAGCAAGCGCAGCGAGTCGAATGGGCTGACTGACTTACTGACTCACTTATTCACTCGTCAGGAGTTATTTTATGTTAGATAAAGTGAAAGATAAAGGATATTCTTTGCGCACTTATCGTTCTTTTGATGATATAGAGTTAAAAAGTTTTCGAGTGGTGGTCAAAGAAACAGATATTTTAGTGCGTGTAGATAAAGAAAGCTATCAGGAGTCTTTGGAGTCAGAGCTGGAAAAAATAATTTTTCGTGAGCGTTGTCTTTTGGAGGAATATTTGGTAAAAGATCCTAGATTTAAGGATTCTCTTACTCCTTGTCTTGTTTCTCCCCATGCTCCTGCTAGTGTTTACCGTCTGGCATGGGCATCTAACCTTGCTGGAGTGGGACCCATGGCGGCTGTAGCTGGCTTTTTTGCCGAGTTGGTTGGCAACTTTCTTTTCTCCAAGTGCCAAGAAATTATAGTAGAAAATGGCGGTGATATTTTTTTATCCGGCAGACGAACTTGCCGTCTGGCGATTTTAGCTGGCAACTCACCTTTCAGTGGACGCCTAGCTCTAGAGGTTTCCCCATCAGGGGAATCTCTAGGCGTCTGTACCTCTTCTGGCACTGTAGGTCATTCTTTAAGCTTTGGGCAGGCTGATGCGGCAGTTATTTTAGCGAAAAACGTTCCCTTAGCTGATGCGGTAGCCACAGCGACTGCCAACCTAGTTAAAGGAAAAGCAGATGTAGAAAAAGCAGTGGAGTTTGCTTCTTCTGTCAAAGGAGTTCGAGGGGCTTTAGTTATAATGGGAGATGTTATGGGCGCAAGAGGTACGGTAAAATTAGTGCGGATATAGAAACGGTTTATAGTTCAGGGTTCAGGGTTCACGGTTAGTTACTTTGTCTATAAACCGTCCAACCTTCATTGCTTTTTAACCCGGAACTGTGAACCTTGGAACTTTAAACCCGAATATTTTTTAAGGTGAAACTTCAAAATTTTTTTGATTTTCTTGCCAAGGGACATGTTTGGTGATATAATTATAATTGGAAAATATTAATTATATTTAACTGTCAGAATTAACTACTTATTAGGTTTTATTTGAGGGGGTGGTTAATGGTTAGTTGACAGAAATTTTTATAGTTTATAGTATAGTTTTATTTATTATCTGCCCGGGCATTGTTTTCATTATTATTTAGAGGAGGTAGTTTGATGAGTTCTGTAGATTATAACATGAAGGATTATGACCAGACAAAAGCTGAATTTAAACTGGAAGTGCCGGAGTATTTTAATTTCTCTCGTGACGTTTTTGACAAGTGGGCTGCTGATCCCGAGAAGGTAGCTATGCTATGGACAGATGATCAGGGTAATGAAAGAGAGATAACTTATGCTGAGTTTTCAGAGAGGTCTAAAAAACTTTCTAATCTTTTTGATAAAAGTGGCTTAAAAAAAGGTGATACGGTAATTGTTATTCTTCCCAGGGTGGCGGAATGGTGGGAAACTTTCCTAGCCTGCTTGAGAAGTGGCTTGGTAATTTCTCCCGGAACTTCACAGCTAACCCCAAAAGATATCAAGTATAGGTTTGATATGGCGGAAGCGGTAGCAATTATAACCAATGAGGAAAATGCAGACAAGGTTGATGCTGTGGTTGATGAGTGTCCTACTCTGAAAACTAAAATAATTACCGGCGAAAAAGAAGGATGGATTAGCTACTCCGACATTGACAAAGAAAGTGGTGAGTTTGAAACTGTTAATACTTTGAGTGAGGACCCCTCCATATTATATTTCACATCGGGGACAACCGGATATCCCAAAATGACCTTACATACTCACGCCAGCTACCCGATAGGTCATATACTTACAGGTAAATTCTGGCTTGATCTGAAGCCAACGGATTTACACTGGAACTTATCTGATACTGGCTGGGCTTTTGCTGCCTGGTGCAGTTTCTTTGGTCCTTGGAATATGGGAGCAACTATTTTTGTGGAACATAGTACTGGCAAATTTGATGGCAAAAAAACGCTGGAAGTATTAAGCAAATATCCTATTACCGTTCTTTCAGGGCCACCAACGGCCTACAGGGTTTTAGTTTTAGAAGATTTATCGAAGTATAATTTAAAGTCAGTGCGACATTGTGTGGGGGCAGGAGAACCGCTTAATCCTGAAGTTATCGAAACATGGAAGAAAGGTACTGGAACAATCGTTCGGGATGGTTATGGTCAGACGGAGACGGTTATACTGGTAGGAAATTTCCCGCCGCTCGAAGTTAAACCCGGCTCCATGGGCAAGCCTTCTCCCTGCTTTCATATAGCAGTAATTGATAACGAGGGCAACGAACTACCTCCTGGCAAGGAAGGCGATATCGCTGTTAAGATTGCACCGGAAAGACCGGTCGGTTTGTTCAGGGAATACTGGAAAGATCCGGAGAGAACCAAGGCCGTCATAAAAGGAGATTGGTATATCACCGGGGACAGGGCCACTACGGATGAGGACGGTTATTTCTGGTTCGTAGGCAGGTCTGATGACGTTATTCTAAGTTCTGGTTATAGAATCGGGCCATTTGAGGTCGAAAGTGCTTTGATTGAACACCCGTCAGTAGCAGAATCTGCAGTGGTAGCAAGTCCCGATGACGTAAGAGGTGAAATAGTAAAAGCTTTTGTTGTTTTGGCTCCTGGCTACAAAGCTTCAGACGAATTAGGTAAAGAGCTACAGAATTTTGTCAAGAAAATCACAGCTCCTTACAAATATCCACGGGAGATTGAGTTTGTTGAGAGTTTGCCCAAAACAGTCAGCGGCAAAATCAGAAGGATAGAGTTGCGAGAAAGAGAAGATGCCAAGAAGAAGAAATAAAGTACGTTAAAAGCAAAAAAGTTAAAAGTGTTAAATTAAAAAGGCCGCAAGGTCTTTTTAATTGCAAATTTTTATAATTTATTGTACTGTATAGAAAGAAGGGAAAAGACATAACATCTAGGTGAGGTGAAAAGATAAATGAAACATGAATTTCCAAAAGAATTAAAGAGGGTAGCTAATAATTTAGCTGAGGAAGAATCTCCTTATTTGCTGCAGCATGCTTACAATCCTGTGAATTGGTATCCTTGGGGTGAGAAAACTTTCAAAAAAGCCCGGGAGGAAAATAAGTTGATTTTTCTTTCCATTGGTTATAGTACTTGCCACTGGTGTCATGTCATGGAGCGAGAGTCATTTGAAAACGAGCAGATAGCGACACTTTTAAATGAATCTTTTGTGAGTGTTAAGGTTGATCGTGAAGAGATGCCGCATATTGATAAGCACTATCAAGAAGTATATACTCTTTTAAATCGCTCTGGGGGAGGCTGGCCGTTAACAATTATTATGACGCCCGACAGAAAACCTTTTTTTGCTGCAACCTACCTGCCGCCGGAGGATAAATATGGTCGCACAGGGTTATTGTCAATGTTGCCGGAGTTGGTTAGAATTCAAAAAGAAGATTATGCTACAATAGAAAAAAGTGCTACTAGTATTGCTAGAGCACTTGATAGCTTTAGCAATAAACCTCCTTCCGGGACAGGTATTTCTCCTGCCATTACAGCGACTTTTATGGAACAATTTAAACAAGGGTATGACAGTAAATATAAGGGTCTTGGCAGTGCGCCGAAATTTCCCCAGGCTTCCTCTATACAAGCTCTTTTAGACTTATATCTGCTTGACGGCGATAAGGAAGCTTTGCAGATGGCTACAGAAACCTTGGAAGCGATGGCAAAAGGAGGCATCAATGACCAGATTGAGGGAGGGTTTTATCGTTATAGCGTAGATGAAGCTTGGATTATACCTCATTTTGAGAAAATGCTTTATACCAATGCTGAACTTTTAGAAGCTTATATCAAAGCATATCAAATTACTCAGAAGACGCTCTTTTTTGATGCTGTACAAAGTATTATTGCCGCTATGAAAGAACGTTTTTTACATCATCATCTTTATTACAGTGCCAGCGATGCAGATAGTGATGGTGAAGAGGGAAAATACTTTGTTTTTGACTACCGGGATAGCTATAATGAATTGATTGAAGGTGGGTTTTTGCCTCAGGAAGCCGTAAATATCCTAGCATATTTCAACATTACAGAAGAGGGTAATTTTGAGCACGGAAAAAGTAACCCTTATCTCACGATTGATGTTCTGCCAAAAGATGTAGAAAAAGCCAAAGTGTTACTCAAAGAAAATCGTCGCAAAAAAAACTATCCCTTTATTGACAATAAAATCATGACATCATGGAACAGCATGATGATTACAGCATTATTTAAGGCGAGTATCCTCAAACCTGATTATGCCCAAGATGCACAAGCGACCCTTAATCAGCTGATAAAATATCTCTACCTAGATGGCGTACTCTACCATCAAATTATTTGGGGTACCAAGCCGAAAGTCAAAGCTTATTTAGAAGATTATGCTTTTTTAGTGGAGGCACTTTTAGTTGGCTATGGGCAAACTTACCGACAATCTTATCTTGATTTGGCTGAGATATTAATAAAAAAAGCTAGGGAATCATTTTATGATCAGAATACTTGGTATTTTTCAAAGGGAGAATTTAAAACAGCAGCCCCTTTGGAAGATACTGCTTATCGAAGTGCGAAGGCTGTTATGATTGCTAATATTGCTACTCTTGCTGCTTTGCAGGGTGCCCTAGAACAACACGCACAAGCCAAAAAAATGATGGAGATGGAAGGAGAGAGACTTTCCAGCCATCCTCTAGCCTATGCAGAAGCACTTAGAACATGGCTCAAGATAGAACGTGGCTTTATCATTATCAAAACCCCACAACATGCTTCTCAAAAGGATTTAGAAAACTTGCAGTCTATAAGTTATCCCTATCTCTTGTTGCAACCTACCAGCGAGGAAAAGTTTTTGGCGTGTGAAATGGATACTTGTTTTTCTGCTGAAACTGATGTAAAGATACTCGTTGAGAATATTACAAGTCGTAAAACTGGTAAGAGAAGAAATATAAGGTAGGAGGATGTATTATGCCAGTCAACTTAAAGGGGAGAAGTTTCCTCACATTAAAAGATTTTAGCCCGGAAGAGATTTGTTATTTACTAAACTTGTCTAGAGACTTAAAAGCAAAAAAACGTATGGGTGGAAAAGAGAAGACACTTGAGGGCAAAAATATCGTCTTATTATTTGAAAAAAGCTCGACAAGAACAAGGTGTGCTTTTGAAGTAGCAGCCTTTGATGAAGGGGCAAATGTAACTTTTTTAACAAATAACCAGATGGGTGAAAAAGAATCTATTGAAGATACGGCAAAAGTATTAGGTAGATATTATGATGGAATTGAGTTTAGAGGATTTAAGCAAGAAGCGGTGGAGAAGTTAGCCATTCATGCAGGAGTTCCTGTCTGGAACGGACTGACAGATTTGTATCACCCAACACAAGTATTAGCTGATTTTTTAACTGTACTGGAGCATGTTGATAAACCATTGCATAAAGTTAAATTTGTATACGTAGGAGATGCAAGGAATAACATGGGGAACTCTTTAATGATTGGAGCTGCGAAAATGGGTATGCATTTTGTAGCTATAGCACCTAAAGCATTATTCCCAGCAGAAGAATTAGTAGGAGAGATGAGGGAAGTAGCAAAGGTAACAAGTGGCATCATAGAACTTACTGAAAATATAGCAGCAGTTAAAGACGCAGACGTAATATATACAGACGTCTGGGTATCAATGGGTGAAGAAGAGCATTTTGAAGAAAGGATTAAACTACTATCTCCATACCAAGTCAATATGGAAATGATGCAGAAAACGAACAACGATGATGTGATATTCATGCATTGCCTACCAGCGTTTCATGACTTGAATACTGTGACAGGAAGAAAAATTTATGAAGAATTCAACTTAGCATCTATGGAAGTAACTGATGAAGTTTTCAGAAGTAAGCAGGCAGTAGTATTCGATGAAGCTGAAAATAGGATGCATACTATAAAAGCAATTATGGTGGCGACACTTTAAGAAAAAACCTCCTGCACCGTACTTTCTGTCACAAAGGATTAATTATCGTATTTGTGAATAGAAAGGGAGTGAAAATATGGCACAAAAACACTCCAGAGCAAAGACAGTTGAACAAGCTAACAGTAAAAGAAGCTTTGCAATACATAAAAGAAGGTCATTTTGCACCGGGTTCTATGCTCCCTAAAGTTAGGGCAGCTATAAAATTTGTACAATCAAAACCCGAAAGAGTTGCACTTATAACATCGTTAGAAAAAGTAAAAGAGGGGATAGAAGGGGAAGCTGGTACGTTATTCATGAGGTGACTATTGAGAAAAAATAACCTTTGATAGGTTTTTTTAGTGTAAATTGAGATAATTTAAGCTTGGTAGCTTTATTATGCAATAAATATCTGATTATGGGGATTATAGTTAAGTATACTGTGTGAGGATTAAACACACATTGCTTTAAAAAAGTTGACATTTTCGTATTCCTCTATTATACTGTAATAGATAATGTGAATCATTTTTAACACTAAGTTAGAATAGAGAATTTCCTGACAAGAGGAATTTATAATTTTCAGAGATAGGAAGGGGGTATTTAGAAATAAAAAGGATAGATCTAAATGATAAAAGCAGTAGTGAGTTCTGAATTAACAGAGGGAAACATAGAAAGTTTATCTGAGAGGAGAGGTTTAAAAATAAAGATATTTATTTTGGTGTTATCTTTGATTTTTGTAGTTGGTGTATCTTTTATCTCTATAGGTTATAATTCACAATTAGCTGTATCTGAGGAGCGGCTTGTGGTTGCTGTCTCGCTTGTTCCTCAAGCCACTTTTGTTAAGGCGGTGGCTGGTGATTTGGTAGAAGTTGTTACCATGATTCCACCCGGCTTTAGTCCTGCCAATCATGCCCCTTCTCCACGTGAAATAAGGCAATTCAGTAATGCTGCTCTTTATTTCACGATTGGCGTCTCGGCTGAAGAAGGTATTTTACGAGGAGCGTTAGATATAAATGAGAATTTAAAGATTATTGATCTAGCAACAGAAGTAGCACAGGTTTATCCTGATCGCAATTTTGCCCTGCTTGCCAGTAAGCAAAATAAAGAAGATAAAGGAATTAAAACGGCAGGCGAGGGTTTTTGCCCTTGCTGCTTTGTGCCGGGAGGGAGAGATCCTCATATCTGGCTTTCTCCCAAAAGGGTAAAGTTAATGATTGAAGTTATTGCTAGAGAACTCAGTGCAATTGATCCAGAGAATGAAAGTATTTACAAGGAAAATGCACAAGCATATCTGAACAAATTAGCGTCACTAGACCGGGAAATAAGGGTAACATTTCAGGATATAACCAGTAGAACTTTTATTGTCTACCATCCTGCCTTTGGTTATTTTGCGGATGAGTATGGTTTGACTATGGTTGCCATGGAAAAGCATGGCAAAAGAGCCACGGCCAGTCATTTAAAGGATGTGATTGGTTTAGCAAGAGAAAAGGATATCAGAGTCATTTTATACCAGGCAGAGTTTGATGGTAGGCAGGCCAGGATTGTAGCAAATGAGATAGGGGGCAAGACAATACAGGTTGCTCCTTTAGCACCTGATTATATTGAGAATCTTACCCGCATAGCCCAAATCTTTGCTGATATCTTGGAATAAAATATAATTATATTCTATAGGAATTTTCTTTTTGAAAAAAATATTAGACGCTGATTTACGCTGATTACTATAATTAAAATATGATAAAATCATCATATAAAAAATCAGCGTAAATCATAAAAATCAGCGTCTATTAACTTGATTTATTTTTTGGAGTAGGTGAAAAAACTGGTAGATGCAATTAAAATTGAAGATCTGGATGTTTATTATGGTGATTTTTGTGTTTTGCGCCAGATAAACTTGGCGGTAAAGAAGGATGAATTTCTGGGTATTATTGGGCCTAACGGTGGTGGAAAAACGACTTTACTGAAAGTTATTTTGGGGCTATTAGAACCCTCAGCTGGGAGTGTACGGATTTTTGACCAGCTTCCTCATCAAATGAAGGGACAAATCGGTTATGTTCCGCAGTTCTCTAAGTTTAATCGTCACTTTCCTGTTAGTGTTGAAGAAGTTGTTTTAATGGGGCGTTTATCTGGGCAAATGGGAGTTTTTTATTCTTATTCGCAGGACGACAAGGAAGCTGCTGCACTTTTCATGAAAAGGATGGATGTTTATCATTTAAAGACAAGACAGATTGGACAGTTGTCAGTAGGGCAGTTACAAAGAGTTTTGATAGCTAGGGCTCTTGTAGCCAAGCCCAAGATTCTTTTGTTGGATGAACCTACTGCCAGTGTTGATGCAGTGTCAAAAAATGAAATATATTCCTTGTTAAAAGAGTTAAATAGAGATATACCCATTGTCCTTGTAACGCACGACATAGGGGTTATTTCTTCTTACATTGGCAAGATTGCTTGTTTAAACAGGGAGTTGCACTATCATGGGGAAACAGAGTTAAATGAAAATATTTTGCAACATCTTTATGGATGTCCGGTGGAGTTAATTGCTCATGGAGTACCGCACCGGGTTTTGTCAGAGCACGGGGGTCAGACTTATGATTGAAGCTTTATTCCAATATGCATTTTTACAGAATGCTGTTTTAAGTGCTGTTTTAGTTAGTATCGTTTGTGGCATTATGGGGACTATTATCATTGAGAAAAAGTTAGTAATGATGAGTGGGGGAATTGCTCATGTTGCTTTTGGCGGTATTGGGCTGGGTTTCTTTTTAAATATAACGCCTATGCTGGGGGCACTTGTTTTTTCTCTTTTAGCTGCACTAGGAATTACTGCTATTAAATCTAAAGCTAATACTGACGCTGATGTCCTTATTGGAATATTTTGGTCTGTAGGGATGGCCTTAGGAGTACTTTTCATCGCTTTTACACCGGGCTATCCACCGGAGATGTCTTCTTATTTATTTGGAGATATTTTAATGGTTTCTCGTTTAGATTTAAAAATTATGGCGGTACTTACGATGACTATAATTTTAGTGGTTATAGCTTTTTTGAACCCACTTAAAAGTTTTTTATTTGATGAAGAATTTGCAGCGGTCTCAGGGGTAAATATAAAAGTACTTGAATACGTACTCTTTGTTTTAATTGCACTCACGGTGGTTGTTCTAATCCGGGTAGTAGGGATTATTTTAATCATAGCTTTATTAGTTATTCCACCTGCGACCGTCAAGCAATTTACCTATAACTTGCAAAAAATAATGTTGTTTTCAGTGTTTTTAGGGGTGTTTTTTTGCTTTTCCGGTCTATGGATTTCTTATCAGCTCCATATTGCTTCCGGAGCAACAATTATTTTGGCGTCAGCCTTAACTTACCTTGTTGTCTCAGTCGTAAAGTGGAGAAAGGCTGGCGTCAGTAAGTCAGTAAGTCAGTAACGAGGAGCGAGGAACGAGGAACGAGATGGGGGAGGGTAACTCCCTCCCTTTTGATGAGTTGAATCTAGCGAATAAAAGGACGAGAGTTTCTTGCTTGATAAGAAACTCTCGTCCTTTCCTTTTCATAAATTTGGTGACGTATCCTGTCAGAAAATTTTTTAACTCGGCAAATACCAATTATAGTGTGCTAGAATGAAAGGTGGTTGTTAAGAGGGAATATGTTATTTCATTGCAGCTCCTTGCCCTACTTACCTACTGACTCACTGACAGCCGTCTGTCTGCGTGCCTGTCTGCGTGCATCGCACAGGCAAATAGGCTGACTTAGTCACTTAGTCACTAGCCTAAGCTGTGACCATTTTTTTAGACAACCGTGATTTTTTACGAGCAGCGGTATTTTTATGCAGAACACCTTTTGTTACAGCTTTATCTATAGTTTTTTGGGCCTTAATATAGGCTGCTTGGGTGCTTTCCAGATCATCTTTTCCCAGAGCTTCTTGGTAGCGTTTTACGGTTGTTTTAACAATAGATTTTATGTGTTTGTTGCGATCTGTTTTGATGGCAGCAATTTTGATGCGTTTCCGTGCTGACTTGCTATTAGCCAAGGTAGGTCACCTCCTCTTCACAAATTAATTTAAGTAGCGATAAACACTACTCTGTAATCTTTTTGCATTTTATCATGCACATTTAAAAAAAGCAACTGATTTTAAAGGATGAATATAAAAATCTTTAACTGGTTAATATAAAAAATATAAAAGAAAGATAGAAGGTGAAAAAATGCTGGGTTTGAT
>CAZLTH010000025.1:0-14197 GCA_964562355.1 uncultured Syntrophomonadaceae bacterium
CAGAGTGTTTTATCCTTTGATTTTTCTCGGACTGGATATCTAACTCCTTATATCTTTTACCTGCACCTTTTCAGTTACCTGCTTTTATTTTTATTCATTTATTATAACAGGAAGTCACTGGGGATGCTTATTATGGGAGTGGGGATATTGCTCAACTTTTTAGTTATTGCTGCCAACGGCGGTACTATGCCTGTTTCATCTGTTGGTTTATGCCCTGAGTTAAAAGAGATTCTTTTACAGGGAGAGGCGCTACATTCTTTGGCTACTGCTGAAAGCAGACTTCTTTTTTTGGCTGACGTTATCCCCATTTATTTTCCTGCTGGCAGCAAAATGAGTGTAGGCGATATATTTCTCTCTGCCGGGCTTTTTTATTTCTTGCAACAGGCGATGATGAGAGGTTTCTGTAGGCATCATACTGTAAGAGACTAAGAGACTAAGAGACTAAAAGAGGTTTTTTCTTCGTCCTCGTCCTCTCTTTTCCTCGTTCCCCTCTTTTCCTTTTCGTCTCGTATCCTAGAGATTAAGGTTTTTATAGTATATATGTATCCGCTCACGCTAATGTGTCATGACTTATGCTGCCATGTCATTTCGACCAAAGGGAGAAATCTTAACGTGAACAAGAAGATTTCTCCCTTTGGTCGAAATGACAATATGGGCGTGAACGGTTACGTATAAAAAATCATAAAAATCAGCGTCTATTAATTCAACCAGAAACGCAACATCAAGTAGATGACAACAACAAAAGCCAGACCGATTATAAAAAGCTGGGGCAAAATAATTTTGTACATAGCGATAATCATAGCCAAAATATCTTTTCTAGTGAACTCATCCTCATGTTGTTTCTCTTTATCTGAATCCAGTTCATTGCTTTTTTTTTGCAATTTATTTACTCCACTTCTTGTTTGCAGTCTGCATTGCAGTCTGCGGACTGCAGTTACCAGTTTACAGTTACCAGTTGCCAGTGGCTAGGGGCAGGAGAAGGGACTTGGTAACACGGCAGAGTAGGCGTAAGTAAACACATAAAGAATCCGCCTGCCTGTGCGAGGCACGCAGACAGGCAACCACACGTAAGCTTGCTGTGAACTTAGTAACGCAGCAGTGGGTAGTATGAAAGCGGAATAAACGTCCGCATTCAAATATAAGTTTGCCGTGTTACTAACCCTCGGACTCTCGTCCTTCAACCCTGAACCCGTCTTTCCTGAACCTTCGTAACCTTCGTAACCCTCGTAGACCCCGTAACCACTGTAAACTGTAAACTGTAAACTGTAAACTGTAAACTGTAAACTGGTGAGACATCCGGGGGGATGTCGAACGAGTCCTGACGACGGCGATAGCCAAGTCAGGAGTCCGACGGCGGTATTGCATCAGCCAATTCTCGTTACTGCGCTTATTAACAAATGTTAGTTTATGGCTTACATTTAACCAAATGACAGGCCGCAAAATGCCCATTATCAATTTCTCTTAACTGTGGCACACTTTCCCGGCAGATGCTTTCTACATAACTGCAACGAGTATGGAATCTACAGCCGTCAGGAGGATTGGCCGGACTTGGGACATCCCCTTTTAAAATAATACGTTTCTTTTTCAGTGTGGGGTCCATTATGGGGACAGCTGAAAGCAAAGCTTGGGTGTAAGGATGCAGAGGATTGTCATAAAGAGAGCCACGTGGGGCCATCTCAACGATTTCGCCCAAGTACATAACAGCAACCCGGTCACAGATATGTTTTACCACACTCAAGTCATGGGAAATAAAAAGAAAAGTAAGACCAAAGTCTGCTTGCAGTTCTTGTAGCAGGTTGATTATTTGGGCTTGAATAGAAACATCTAGCGCAGAGATAGGTTCATCAGCCACAATAAACTGTGGATTTAAAATTAAGGCCCTAGCGATACCGACTCTTTGTCGTTGTCCGCCGGAGAACTCATGTGGATAGCGGCGGTAGTGGAAGGGTGCCAGTCCGCATATTTCTAGCATTTTTTCTACGCGTTCTCTTTTTTCTTTACCCCGGGCGATACCGTGATCCTCTAATGCTTCTCCGATAGCCTCACCGACAGCCATCCGGGGATTTAAAGAGCCATAGGGGTCTTGGAAGATGATTTGCATTTCTTTACGCAGACTGCGTAATTTCTTTTTGTCCAGAGTAAAAATATCATGCCCTTTAAAAGTAACTTTTCCGGCTGTTGGCGGAATCAAATTCAAAATAGTTCTACCCGTTGTTGATTTGCCGCAACCTGATTCTCCTACTAGACCAAAAGTTTCTCCGGGAGCAATGAAAAAATCAATATCATCGACAGCTTTAATATTTCCAACTTGTCGGGAGAATACCCCAGCACGAATAGGAAAATATTTTTTTAGATTAGATACGGTAACTAGAGGTTCTACTGCTGCCATTCTTTTCCCCCTCCTTTACTTTCGCCATTAACGCCATTAAAAAGCCAGCACCTGATTTTGTGGTCAGGAGATTCTTCTACTAAAGGAGGCATTTTTTCCCGGCAAACAGGCATAACGTGCTGACAGCGTGGGTGAAAATGGCATCCAGTCGGCATGTTTAATGGATTAGGCACCATGCCTTGGATAGAGGTCAATTTTTCTCCTATTTCTTCTTGTTCCAGTTTCGGTTTGGAATTTAAAAGTCCGATCGTATATGGGTGTTGAGGATTCTTAAAGAGGGTTACCACTTTAGCGTCCTCAACAATTTTACCGGCGTACATCACTACTACATGCTCGGCCATTTCGGCGATAACGCCAAGGTCGTGGGTGATAAGCATGATAGAAGTGTTAATTTTCTCCTTTAAACCCTTCATGAGCTCAAGTATTTGGGCTTGGATAGTTACATCAAGAGCGGTGGTAGGTTCATCGGCAATCAGAAGTTTGGGATTACAGGAAAGCGCCATGGCAATCATAGCTCTCTGTCGCATGCCACCACTTAGGCTGTGAGGATACTCATCGACAACTTTATCCGGACGAGGTATGCCCACTAGTTTTAACATGGCGATACTTTTCTCATGTGCCTCTTTATCATTTAGCCCTTGGTGCAGGGTAAGAACTTCTCCGATTTGATAACCGATGGTAAAAACGGGGTTAAGAGAAGTCATAGGCTCCTGAAAAATCATAGCTATGTCGTTTCCCCGGATTTTTCTCATCTCTTTGTCTTTGAGAGAAGCTAGGTCTTGACCTTCAAACTTGATTGAGCCGGCAATTATTTTGCCTGGCGGATCAGGAATCAACCTTAAAACAGCCAGCGAAGTGACACTTTTGCCACAACCTGACTCACCAACGATACCGATGATTTCACCTGGTTTCAGTGCAAAGGTTACGTCATCTACGGCAGGTACCACGCCATCTTCTGTATAAAAATATACTTTCAGGTTTTCTACTTCTAGCAAATTTTTCATCAGTTTGGTTCTCCTATCTTTTCAGACGGGGGTCCAGGGCGTCCCGGAGTCCGTCACCTACTAAATTTATAGAAAGTACTGCCAGAAAAATCATTGAGCCTGGTGGTAGCCATATCCACCACATAAGGCTAACAACTCTTACATTACGCGCTGCTTCCATCATATTTCCCCAACTGGGGAGGGGTGGAACTACTCCTAACCCGAGGAAACTTAAGCCTGCTTCAATTAATATAGCACTTGCCATGGTCAGGGTAGCACTGATTAAAATAGGAGCAAAGGCGTTGGGAAGCATATGTTTGTAGATAGTCTTCAGCTCACCTATACCTAGAGCCCGAGTTGCTTCAATGTATTCGCTTTCCTTGATAATTAAAAACTGCCCTCTTACTAGGCGACAGGTACCCGTCCAAGAAAGAAAGCCGATAACCAAGGCAGTATTATAAGCAGAAGGTCCCAAAATAGCAGCGATGGTAATAGCCAAGGCTAAAAAAGGAAAGGAGAGAAAAACATCTGTCAGGCGCATTATGAAGAGGTCAACGTATTTGCCGTAATACCCGGCTACTGAACCCAGAAAAATCCCAATTGTCACCTGAATCATCGAAGCTGCGAAACCTACCATTAATGAAACACGCCCCCCATGGAGCAACCTGCTAAAAACATCTCTGCCGATATTGTCAGTGCCGAGCCAGTGTTCTGCTGTCGGGGGATTTTCTCTGTTGCGCAGGTCAAAGGTAGCCCAATCATGTGTGGAGAGGATTGGAGCAAAGACGGAGATGAAAATCAAGAAAGCTAAAACCATCAAGGCCGCTACAGCTATTTTATTGCGGCGAAATCTCTTGACAATTAATTTTCCTAGTGTTAAAACGTCATCATGTTTGGCATCAGGGTTAGGTGATTTAGTTTCTGTTCTTTTTGTGTTAGCTTGGACCATAAGCACATCCTCCTTCTCAGTCATAGCGTATCCGTGGATCAGCAACAGCATAAAATATGTCAGCTAGCAAGTTTCCCAGCAAGACCAGAACAGCCAGAAAGAGGTTTATGCCCATCAGTAAAGGGTAATCTCTGAAAGTAACAGCATCAACATTAAGAGAACCCATGCCGGGCCAGACAAAAACAGCCTCCGTAAGGATAGCACCGGAAAAAATGGCCGGGAGGCTTAAGCCCAGTATAGTAATTATGGGGATGAGCGCATTGCGTAAAGCATGTTTGTAGATAACTACTTTTTCACTTAAACCTTTGGCACGAGCGGTGCGGATATAGTCCTGTCGGACTACTTCCAGCATGCTAGAGCGTGTGTAGCGCACAAAACTAGCTGTCCCAGCAGAAGAAAGCACGACCAAAGGAAGTACCAGATGTCTGCCGACATCTAAAAGATAGGTGAAGAGATCAGGGTGACGGGCACCTACCGTAACCATACCGCCAATAGGAAAAAGTCGTATTTCAAAGGCCAGAAATTTGATCAAAACGATACCTAGGAAAAAAACCGGTATAGAGAGACCGATCATGGAAAAAACAGTAGCAATATAATCCGTCTTGGAGTACTGTTTGGTAGCAGAGAGTATACCGATAGGTACAGCTACTATAAAGCTGATGATGATAGCAGAAAAACTTAACAGAAAAGTAGGCCATAGCCTTACTTGTATTAAATCTACTACAGAGCGTTTAAAACGTGTGGAATAACCAAGATTGCCATCCAATAATTCTCCTACCCAAGTAATATAGCGCATATGAACCGGTTGATCTAGACCTAGTTGCTCCAAACGAAGGTCAATAGCTTCCGGTGAAATGGTGGGGTCTATTAAATGGCTAAGAGGATTTCCGGGAGCAGCATTAATGATCAGGAAAACCAGAAAAGTAATGCCAATCAAGGTGGGAATAATCTGTAATATGCGACGCAGTATATATTGATAGATAATTATTACCTCCTTCCCTCCACATGTCACGACCCGGCTATAGCCGGGTCGTGATAAGTGGATTTTAAAATTTTACTTATCCCAGTGCCAATTGTGGACATCATACCAGATGCCAAAAGAATGAGGTTGGAAACCTTTGAGAGCACTGTCAAAAACATAAGCCTCCAGTGAAGCATAGAGGAAAACAACAGGTGCTTCATCAAAGATAAGTTGTTGCCACTCTTTATAGATGGGCATACGTTTTTCGATAGCTACTACAGCGCGACCAGCATCAATAAGTCTCTGATTGTCAGGGTGGGTAAAGCGCCAAGCGTTCCACCTAGTATCATTATCCCAGATACCGGATGGATCGGGGTCAAGAGCTAATCCCCAGCCCATGAGATAGGCGTCATAGTCAATATAGTCAAAGCCAGCTTCGGGGTAAACTTTTTCTACCAAGGCGCCAAACTCCATGATTTCTAGCTCTACTTCGATGCCAACATCAGCTAGATTTCCTTGAATGACGAGAGCAGAATCCATACGTACCGGGTTGCCGGTAGGATAGCTCAGCGTAAAGGAAAAACGTTTACCGTCTTTTTCTAAAATACCATCATCTCCAGGTGTCCAGCCTGCTTCTGCTAGAAGTTCTGTAGCTCTTGTCGGGTCAAATGGGCGTGCTTCCAGTTCTTCATTGAGAGCCCAGCTGACAGAAGACATGTGACCAACCTGTACGATACCCATGCCGTCCAACAGTTCATCTACCATCCCTTGGCGATCAATAGCATAAGTTATAGCTTGTCTTACCCGGGCATCCTGGAAAAGTTCATGGGTATTAAGCAATGCCATATACTGGTAACCATTTTGAGCATACTCAATGATACTTAGAAACCCGGAATCTTTAAAAGTAGCCCAGTCATCTTTGTTAGGCATCATCCAAGCGGCATTCACGCCACCTGTCAAGAGTTCCAGTGTAGCTGCATCTGCGTTAGCTACCCTGACAATAATACGGTCAAGTTTAGGCACTCCACGATGGTAATTTGGATTTCTAACCATCTCTACAAAAGCACCTTCAACAAAACGTTCAAACATGAAGGGACCACTACCAATGGGGTTAGTGATTGCTTCGTGATGCTGCAATTCCCCGATAGGTGTGCCTTCAAAAATATGTTTAGGCGATATACCCCAAGTGCTAATACTGGAGTGAGCCGGGGCATCTATTTCGGAAAAATGAAACTCAATTTCCCTGTCGTTTAGTACCTTGATACCTTCTACTGTGTCTGTTTTGCCAGTGTTAAAATCCTCGAACCCAAGAATTTTGGACCACATACCTGCCCTAACACCGGTATAGTCAGGATGCATCATCCACTCGAAGGTAAATTGCACGTCGGCGGTAGTAACGGGCACTCCATCGTGGAAATAGATATCGTCCCGCAACTTGTAAGAGAAGACCAACCCGTCTTCGCTGATGGACCACTCTTCAGCTAAGTTATTATAAAGAGTTAAGTCTGGACGTAGACCCAGCATACCGTCAAAGATGGGACCCATGGAGTCAAGATCATAACGGCTTTCATAGAGGTTAAAGTTGAAAACGCCTTCTGGCGCACTCCAGAGAGCAAAGACTACCTGTCCACCGGGAGCCTCAACAGGATCAGGATCAGCTGCCTCCTCCGGTCCACAGCCAGACACGGCAAAAACTGACAACAACATTAAAGACACTAGCATAAAAACTAATTTTTTACTACGCATTTAATTTCCCCCTTCATTAATTTTAGAGACACTTAAAGCAACGGCGTATCAATGAGACATTTATTTATTGAGACAGACCCCTCCTTTCTTTTCGGTTGCCAAACACCTCTTTATCACATTAGCATGCTAAACCCTTAAAGTGCTGATTTGAAAGGTTTAGAGGCAATTGATAGTGTTTATATAAAACATTCTACTACTTTTATATTGTTCTTTGCAAGTAAAAAATCCTGCCATTTTTTTTAAAAACTTAATTTTATTTTTCTTATTCAAAAAAAGCTTCCTTTTTCCTTTATTTTTGGTAAAGTTAATGTTATAATGCGAGAGAAAATGCCAGAGTTTTTAAATCAGGTCAACCTTGGTTTAAATGTGCTGATTTTGGCAGTTAGATTGAGGAAGGGAGCATATTTGATGGTTAAATGGGAGAGGATAGACAGAAATAAAGTTTCACTAGAAATTGAGGTGCCTGCCGGCGAAGTGGATGTGGCTCTAGAGAAGTCTTACCGTAAAATGGTGAGGAAAATTGATTTCCCCGGGTTCCGCAAAGGTAAAGCCCCCCGGTCTCTTTTGGAAACTAAATTAGGCTCGGAATTTTTATATGATGAAGCACTTGAAATTTTGACGCCTCTAATTTATGAAACCTACGATAAGGCTGTGGAGGAGGTAGACCTTGAGCCGATTGATAAACCAGACATGGATTTAGTACAGATGGAAAAAGGTAAAGCTTTAATTTTTAAAGTTGAAGTAGAGGTTATGCCTGAGATTACTCTTCCTGAATACAAGGGCGTATCTGTAGAAAGAGAAGAGAAAGAAATTAGCGAGTCGGATGTAGGAGAATCTTTAGCGAGGACACAGAAACAACATGCCCGTCTGGTTGAGGTTGAAGATGAAACCGTGGAGGCAGTCAAAGGGAATATTGTAATCATAGACTTTAAAGGATATGTAGAGGGGAAGCCTTTCCCAGGAGGAGAATCTGAAGGGTATTCTCTGGAGTTAGGTTCAAATACTTTCGTGTCAGGTTTCGAGGAGCAACTGGAAGGAGTAAAAATAAATGAAGAGCGCCAGGTGAAAGTTACTTTCCCGACAGATTACCGGGCAGAAGACTTGGCTGGTAAGGAGGTCGTGTTTGAAGTTAAACTAAAAGAAATAAAAAAGAAAGAACTGCCGGCTCTTGATGATGATTTTGCGCAAGAAGTAAGTGACTTTGACACCATGGAAGAATTTAGAGAAGATATCAAGAATAAGCTAAAAGAGAATGAGAGAGTAAGGGCACTTAGAGAGATGGAAGAAAAACTTGTTCAGAAGATTAGTGAGGAGACAAAAGTTGAAATACCTGCGACCCTGATAGATAGAGAACTCCATAGAATGGATGAAGATACGAAACGGTTTTTGCAGATGCAGGGACTAACTATGGAGCAGTATTTGAGCATACTTGGGAAAAGTAGTCAGGAGATACAGGATGGAAATAGGGTAGAAGCTGCAAACAGGTTAAAAAGAAAATTAACCTTAGACACTGTAGGGAAAAAAGAAGGGATAACAGCGGAAGAAAGCGAAGTGGATAAAAGAGTAGAGGAGATTGCGGCAAGGCAGAAAAAGGAGTTTGCTGCCATGAAAGAAATACTTGTTGCGCAGGGACAGCTGGAAATGTTTGCCGATGAAATCAGATTTCGCAAGATAATTGATTTCCTTGTGGAAGAAGCAATGGTTAGTCACTCAGTCACTTAGTAAAGGAGTTTTTTTATGAATCTGGTACCTATGGTTGTAGAGCAGACTAGCCGTGGAGAGAGAGCCTATGATATTTTTTCACGGTTGCTCAAAGATCGTATTATTTTTATTGGTACTCCTATTGATGATACTGTAGCTAATTTAGTGATAGCGCAGCTTCTCTTTTTGGAGTCAGAGGATCCTGAAAAGGATATCAACCTTTATATCAATTCTCCCGGAGGGAGCATTTACTCTGGTCTGGCTATCTATGATACCATACAGTATATCAAGCCGGATATTTCTACTATTTGTGTGGGTCTAGCTGCCAGCATGGGGGCTATATTGCTCACATGTGGTGCTGCTGGTAAGCGGTTTGCCTTGCCTAATTCTAAAATCATGATGCACCAGCCTTTAGGTGGCACCCAGGGACAGGCGGTGGATATTGAGATTCATGCCCGGGAAATTTTGCGCCTGCGTGAAAACCTGAATCGTATTCTGGCTGGGCATACCGGAAAGCCTGTTGAACAGATTGCAAAAGATACCGACAGGGACTTTTTTATGTCCGCTGAAGAGGCCAAAGACTATGGGATAGTTGATCAAATTCTCAAACATCGTTCCAAATAGTTTTGTTTTAAAGAGGTGATTAAATGTTTAAATTCAGTGATGAGAGAGGCCGCTTGAAATGTTCTTTTTGTGGTAAGACGCAAGAACAGGTGCGGAAATTGGTGGCTGGACCTGGGGTGTATATCTGTAATGAATGTATAGAACTTTGCAATGAAATAGTTGAAGAAGAGTTTAGTGATGATTTTGATTTTAATTTAGAAGAATTACCCAAACCGCTAGAGATTAAAGAAATTCTTGACCAGTATGTGATTAGTCAGAATCTGGCCAAAAAGACCCTAGCAGTTGCTGTTTACAATCATTACAAAAGGGTTGATGCGGAATTTAAATCTGAAGATGTAGAAATTCAGAAGAGTAATATTGCTCTTATAGGTCCTACAGGAGTAGGGAAAACTCTTTTGGCGCAGACTCTGGCCCGGGTTTTGAATGTACCTTTTGCTATAGCAGATGCTACGTCTCTTACAGAGGCCGGTTATGTAGGTGAAGATGTGGAAAATATTCTTTTAAAATTAATTCAGGCAGCTGATTTTGATCTAGAGAAAGCTGAAAAAGGTATTATCTATATTGATGAGATTGATAAAGTTGCCAGAAAGACGGATAATCCTTCCATTACCAGAGATGTATCAGGAGAAGGGGTACAGCAAGCTCTTTTGAAGATTATGGAAGGTACGGTAGCTAGTGTGCCGCCTCAGGGGGGGAGAAAGCATCCACACCAAGAATTTATGCAGATTGATACTACGAACATACTTTTTATCTGTGGTGGTGCGTTTGATGGTCTGGAAAAAATCATCCAAGCGCGTATAGGTAAAAAAGGCATCGGCTTTGGTGCCGAGGTGCGAGGGAAAAAGGACGATGATGCGGGGGAACTCTTAGCCCAGGTACTGCCGCAGGATTTATTAAAATTTGGCTTGATTCCCGAGTTTATTGGCAGGGTGCCTGTGATTGCTACCTTGGAGACTTTAAGTAAAGAGGATCTAGTTGCTATTTTAACAGAACCTCGCAACGCCCAAGTTAAACAGTATCAAAAACTGTTTCAGATGGATGGAGTTGCCTTGGAGTTTCAGGAGGGAACTATGGATGTTATTGCTAGTATGGCTTTGGAGAGAAACACTGGTGCTAGGGGACTGAAAGCTATTTTGGAAAGTACTTTGTTGGACGTTATGTACGAGCTGCCTTCTCGGGATAATGTGGAAAAATGTCTTATTACTCGGGAAGTGGTGGTAAATAAAGAAAAGCCAATTCTGGTGACAACAGACAAGAGAAAGAAAAGGAAAAAAAGAGGAGTTTCGGCCTAGAATCTTAAGCAGCTTTATGAGCTGCTTTTTTTATTCCCCCCGGATATTTACCTGTGAGCGTGGAAATACTATTCCTAGGTAACCAGACAGGTATGAACTAGCAGTTAGATATAAAGGGGGGAAATGTTTTGTCCAATTTGGCCGGAATTATTGGTTTTGTACAAGTTTTTTTTGCCATAGTAATCGGTCTCTACTTTTGGAACTTGCTTCGTTCGCAGCAAACTAGCAAAGTAGCTGTAACTAAAGGTTCACGCAAAGAAATGGAGCAATTAGAGAGGTTGCGTTCTATTTCTTTAACTGTCCCACTGTCAGAGCATACTCGACCTACCTCTTTTAGTGAGATTGTAGGTCAAAAGGACGGTCTTAAAGCCCTCAGGGCAGCTTTATGCGGTCCTAATCCTCAGCATGTTATAGTTTACGGACCTCCTGGTATAGGTAAAACTGCTGCTGCTCGTCTGGTGTTGCAAGAAGCGCGTAAAAACTCTCGTTCTCCTTTTAAAACTGATGCTGTGTTTATTGAATTAGATGCTACCACAGCTCGCTTTGATGAGCGAGGGATTGCAGATCCCCTGATTGGTACTGTACATGATCCTATTTATCAAGGGGCAGGTTCTATGGGTGCATCAGGAATACCGCAGCCTAAGCCTGGTGCAGTTACTAGGGCACACGGTGGAATTCTTTTTATAGACGAGATTGGCGAGCTTCACCCGACACAGATGAACAAGTTATTAAAAGTGCTGGAAGATAGAAAGGTTTTTTTGGAGAGTTCCTGCTATAATCCCGAAGATGGAAATGTCCCTCAACATATTCATGAAATGTTTCAGAAAGGCTTGCCAGCAGATTTTCGTCTTATTGGAGCTACCACCTGCCTACCTCAGAACATTTCTCCTGCTATGCGGTCTCGTTGTCTGGAAATTTACTTTCGTGGTCTTTTACCGTCAGAAATTGAGGTTATAGCACATAATGCAGTTAAAAAAATCAATTTTACCATTGCAGAAGCTGGATTAAATGTAATTAAGAAATATGCTACTAGCGGCAGGGAAGCTGTTAATATTATACAGTTGGCAGCCGGAGTTGCTATTGCTGAAAATCGCAATATGCTGGTAGCGGAAGATATAGAATGGGTGGTAAGCAGTAGTCAGACTTCTCCTAGGTTGGAGAAAAAAATACCTACTAAACCTCAAGTAGGCCAAGCAAATGGGTTGGCTGTTTATGGTCCCAATATGGGTTTGTTGATCGAAATAGAAGTGGTTACCCGGCAGGTAGAGGTTGGTAGCGGACGGGTAACTATTACCGGGATAATAGAAGAAGAAGAAATAGGTAGTGCCCAGCGTATTGTGAAAAGGAAAGGTCTTGCTAAAGGCTCGGTGGAAAATGTTCTAACTTTATTGAGTTATTATATGAAGTTTTCTTTGCGAGATTATGATATTCACATTAACTTTCCAGGAGGTGTACCTATAGATGGACCTTCTGCCGGAGTTAGTATTGCTACGGCTGTATATTCCTCTCTTGCTGGTGTTAAGGTAGATAATACTGTAGCTATGACAGGTGAAGTTTCTGTGAGGGGATATGTGAAACCTGTTGGTGGTGTAACTGTAAAAATTGAGGCTGCGCGACAGGCAGGAGCGATGAAGGTTTTGATTCCACGGGAAAACTGGCAGCAAATTTTCAGCACCTATAAAGATATTAAGGTCATTCCGGTAGATAACGTTACAGAGGTTTTTAAAGAAGCTCTTTCCAAGGCAGAGATAAGCTTAAATCCACCCTTTTCTTTTTCTGAAGTTTCAAGCTAATAAATTCAAATATAAAAAAGGAAATTAGAGATCAAGATAGAACTACAACTAAGATTACTATATACACGTGTTACAGCCCGACAGCATGTATGTGTAGTAATTTTGCCTATTTTTGTTAAAAATTTGACAGAAAAAATGATTATATTACGGAGGTGAGTCTTTTGTCCGTTTTGAAAACGTTGCCCTTAGTACCGTTACGAGGCGCAGTGGTTTTTCCTAATATGACACTTCATTTAGATGTAGGGCGAAGCTCTTCGGTGAAAGCGCTTGAAGATGCTATGCTGAAGGACAACAAAATTATTTTAGCAGCTCAAAAAAAGGCCCATGTTGAAGATCCTGTTCCTAAGGAGATTTATAAAGTTGGAACTACGGCCATGGTGAAGCAAATATTAAAGCTTCCAGGCGGTACTATCAGAGCACTAGTGGAAGGATTGGAACGCGTCAAAATTAAAAAATATGTTGCTTCGGAACCTTTTTTTGAGGTGGAAATCGAAGAAATAGAGGAGGAATTGGAAAAAAGCCTAGAAGCTGAAGCACTGATGCGTAGCGTTCTTTTTCAATTTGAGCAGTACATAAAGTTAAGCAAAAGGATTCCGCCAGAAACTTTGGTCACAGTTTCTACTATTGAGGAACCAGGTACGCTGGCTGATGTTATTTCTTCTAACCTTTCCTTGCAGGTTTCGCAGAAACAGGTTATCTTGGAGGCTGGAGATCCAGTGCTGCGTTTGAAAAAATTAGTAAGAATTCTTAGTAAGGAAATGGAAGTACTGGAAATTGAACGTAAGATTAACCTGCAAGTTCGTCGTCAAATGGAAAAAACACAAAAAGAATATTATCTGCGTGAACAGGTGAAAGCTATCCATAAAGAGTTGGGAGAGAAAGATGAACGGATGGCAGAGGCTGATGAACTACGAGAAAAAATAGCAGAAATTAATTTACCGGAAGAAGTAGAAGAAAAAGCACTTAAAGAGGTAGAGCGTCTGGAAAAAATGCCGCCGGCCGCAGCAGAAGGGGTAATCGTACGTAACTACCTAGAATGGCTTTTGTCTTTGCCGTGGGGAGTGCAGACGAAAGATCGTTTGGACTTAGATATGGCAGAAAAAATACTGGATGAAGACCATTACGGTTTGAAAAAAGTGAAAGAAAGAATTATTGAATATTTGGCGGTACGACAGCTGACTGAGAAGATAAAAGGCCCCATCATTTGTCTTATTGGTCCACCTGGAGTAGGAAAAACTTCTCTGGCCAAATCCGTGGCTCGTGCCTTAGAAAGGAAATTTATTCGCATGTCTTTGGGTGGGGTAAGAGATGAAGCTGAGATCCGAGGACATCGGCGTACATATGTCGGAGCTATGCCGGGGCGTATTATTCAGGGTATGCGCCAAGCTGGTTCAAATAATCCTGTATTTATTTTAGATGAGATTGATAAGATGTCCACAGACTTTCGGGGAGATCCTTCGGCAGCACTTTTGGAAGTTCTGGATCCGGAGCAGAACAGTACTTTTAGCGATCATTATATCGAAGTTCCGTTTGATTTATCCAATGTAATGTTCATAACCACTGCCAATTCGCTTTTTAATATCCCGAGACCCTTACAGGATAGGATGGAAACAATATTTATGTCAGGCTACACGGAAGAGGAGAAGGTAAAAATCGCCGAACGTTATCTTCTGCCCAAGCAGCTAAAAGAAAATGGGTTGACTGCTAAAAACTTGTCTATCTCTGAAACTGCCTTGCGCAGAATTATTCGTCAGCACAC
>CAZLTH010000026.1:0-13789 GCA_964562355.1 uncultured Syntrophomonadaceae bacterium
TAAGTGACTAAGTGACTAAGTGACTAAGTGACTAAGTGACTAAGTGACTGAGTAAGTGGTTGAAGATTGTCAGTTGACGGTTGACAGTTTATGGGGTGCAAGCTGGGAGTTAAGGGGAGAAATTGTTTGTGAATGAGTTTGAAAAAGCTTTAGCAAATATTTTGGGGACAGAAAGATTAGCTAGAATACAGCAAGTTAAAATAGGGATTGCTGGAGTGGGCGGTCTGGGGTCAAACTGCGCCCAATTTCTAATACGCAGTGGTTTTACGAAGCTGCGGCTGGTGGATTTTGATGTTGTGGAATATAGTAATCTCAATCGTCAGTTCTATTTTAGTTCCCAGGTGGGAGAAAAGAAGGTAGCAGTTTTGAAGAAAAATTTACTAGATATCAACCCAGAAGCGGAAATAGAGATAATAGACTTGCAAATCAATAGCGGTAACGCACTTTCTTTGTTTCAAGATTGTGATGCTGTTGCAGAGGCACTGGATACCCCCGAGGATAAAAAAATGCTGGTAGAGAAAATAGTGTCCTCAGGGAAGTTGGTAGTTGCTGTCTCAGGTTTAGCCGGTTGGGGCAAAGCTGATGCTATTGTTACTCGCCGCATAAAGGAAAACTTTTATCTCATTGGCGACTTGTTTTCAGAAGTGACATTAAAATGTCCGGCTGTAGCTTCAAGGGTAAGTATAGCTGCTGCTAAACAGGCAGATGTAATTTTGAGTTATTTTGTGACCTAAGAGGTTAGGAGGTTAAGAGGTTAGGCGGGGATAGGAGTTTTGGGTTGAGGAGTTGACTGGATGGGAAGTAAGCAAAAGTTAGCAGGAAGTTAGAAACAAAACCGAGAGGTGTAATACTAGAAGGTGAAGGGTAGAAAAGGGGGGGATTTTAGGTGCAAAGAGAATTTTTGGAGATAAATTTCTTAAAGGCTGGGATTTATGGCATCACGGCGGAAGAATATTCGCTAGGGAGAGATAATATTACAGTTGTACAGGAGATGCTGGATGCTGATATTAAGATTATTCAGTATAGAGAAAAAGAGAAGAGCATGCGGCAGAAATATCTAGAGTGTTTGAAGTTACGCGAAATCACACGTCAAGCGGGAGCTCTTTTTATTATTAACGATCATGTAGATTTAGCATTACTGGTTGATGCTGATGGTGTACACCTAGGGCAGGATGATTTGCCGCCGGTAGCAGTGAGAAAAATGCTTGGGGACAGAATGCTTATTGGCTTATCGACGCACTCCCCTGTCCAAGCTGAAGAAGCCAGCAAGAGCAAAGTTGTTGATTATATTGGGGTGGGTCCTATATTTGCTACCACTACCAAAAAAGATGTTTGTGCTCCTGTAGGGCTTGAATATCTAGACTATGTTGTTAAAAACATAAAATTACCTTTTGTTGCTATTGGAGGGATTAAGGAACATAATTTAGCGGAAGTGGTTAAGCAAGGAGCAGCTTGTGTAGCTATGGTTACAGAAATTGTTGGGGTAACAGATATAAAGGCTAAGATAGATAGGTTGAGAGATATTATGAACAGTAGTAATGATTTTGGTGAATAGATAGATGAATAGATACCTGAAAGAAAGGGGATTTGAGTTATGTCGTATGCTACACAGAAAGAAGCTGCCTTGCAGGGTATTGTAACCAGAGAAATGGTGGCAGTATCTAATGATGAGGGAATGGATAGTGAGATACTGCGTCAACGCATTGCTGATGGCAGTGTGGTTATTCCGGCAAATAAAAATCATACTGCCCTCAAACCATGTGGGATTGGTAGAGGTTTGAAAACAAAAATCAATGTAAACCTGGGGGTTTCCAGCGATTGTTGCAGCGTGGAAGCAGAGATGAAAAAAGTTAACTTAGCATTGAAACTGAAAGCTGATGCTATTATGGATTTGAGCTGCTACGGCAAGACGGATGAATTCAGGCGGCGGTTGGTGGAGGCATCTTCGGCAGCAATTGGCACCGTCCCTGTTTATGATGCTGTAGGTCATTACGCAAAAGATCTGGCGGAGATTACGGCAACAGAGTTCTTCCACGTAGCAGAAAAACACGCTAAGGACGGCGTAGACTTCATGACCATACATGCAGGAATTAATCGCAAGACAGCGGCTACCTTCAAGGAAAACCCACGTCTGACCGGTATTGTTTCCCGGGGAGGAGCACTGCTTTTTTCCTGGATGGAGCTCAGAGGGGAGGAGAACCCTTTTTATGAATATTATGGTGAGTTGTTAGATATCTGCCGCTGTTACGATGTGACAATTAGTTTGGGTGATGCTTGCCGTCCAGGGTGCATTAAAGATGCTACCGATGCTTCTCAGGTGCAGGAATTGCTTGTTTTAGGTGAATTGACTAAAAAAGCATGGGAGCGGGAGGTGCAGGTTATTATTGAAGGACCAGGGCATATGCCTTTGAATGAGATTGCACCCAATATGATGTTAGAGAAAAAACTCTGCCATAATGCACCCTTTTATGTATTAGGACCTTTGGTTACTGATATTGCGCCGGGGTATGATCACATCACTAGTGCTATCGGTGGTGCTATAGCTGCTGCTAATGGAGCGGATTTTCTTTGCTATGTCACCCCAGCGGAACACCTGCGTCTGCCCACTCTGGAGGATATGAAAGAAGGTATTATTGCCTCTCGCATTGCTGCTCATGCCGCTGACCTAGCTAAAGGTGTGCCTGGAGCAAGAAAATGGGATGATGCTATGAGCCAAGCCAGAAAAGATTTAGATTGGCAGAAAATGATTGAACTTTCTATTGACCCCGAGAAAGCCAGCAGGTATCGACAAGAATCTAGCCCGGCAGAGAGTGATACTTGCACTATGTGTGGAGATATGTGTGCAGTTAGGAATATGAATAAGGCTAGTGGAAAAAGTTTAAAAGGTGGGCTACCAGTTATCAGTTGCCAGGGGTGACAGGAAAAGTAGGGGCAATCCCTTGTGGTTGCCCGAAATTTGGAAGTTAGGAGTGTGTATTTATGACTAAGGTCTTGCTTGTTGTTGACATGCTGAATGATTTTATAGCTCCGGAAGGGGCTTTGTGCTGTGGTGAGGCGGCTGGAGAGATTGTTTCTGCTGTGGTCAGAAGGGTAAGTGCCTATGTGAAAAATTCTGTACCAGTTATATTTATTTGTGATGCTCATGTGGAAGATGACTTAGAATTTAAGCAATTTCCGCCGCATGCTTTGCGTGGAAGTTGGGGAGCAAAAGTTATTCCGGAGCTGCTAAAGTTAGTGGATAATAAAAGCAGGATTTACTTCGTGGAAAAACAGAGATATAGTGGGTTTTACGGTACAAACCTAGAAAAAATATTGAAAGCTATTGCAGAGGAAGAGAAAAAAACTCTTTCCGAACTAAAGGTGGAGGTTGTGGGAGTTTGTACAAATATTTGTGTATTGTATACAGTGGAAGAACTTAGAAATAGGGACATAGAAACTGTTATCCCTGCTGGGGAAGTAGCTAGTTTTGACAATGATGCCCATGCTCTGGCCCTAGAGCAGATGCGTGTGATTTTGGGTGCAATAATTACTTGATGAAATAGCTGTTTTTTTGTTTTAAGCTGACTACCGTAGTTGATTATTGTGATTAAAATTGCTGACCGGACAGTATAAGGTAGGGATTTTTTGCGTATTGTGACTGTTTGGTTTTTGGTAAGATTACCTGATAAGCATTATATAGCGGAACATGAGGATGAAATGGCTGAAGCTGCCAAGTAGGATAAAAATGTGAAAAACAGCATGAAAGTCAAAGTGCTTTAAGGGTAGTTTAGGCCATTTTGTAGCATAAAGTATTGCTCCGACAGTATAAAGGATACCTCCTGCTGCCAGCCAAGCAAGCCCACCAGGCGAAACTGTTTGTATTAATTGTGGTATAGTAATAGCTACCAGCCAGCCCATTAGCAGGTAGCTGAGAGCAGACAACCAACGTGGCGCATTGAACCAGACTACTTTTAAAACGATACCAACAGCAGCAATAACCCAGATCACGACTAGCATAGTGTAGCCCCAGACTCCACGTAATGCGATCAGACAGAGTGGAGTATAGGTGCCAGCAATCAAAACGTAGATCATCATATGGTCAATTCGCCGAAGAAACTTTACGCCTTTTTTTGCTAACGGCAAGAGATGGTACAAAGTGCTGGCAGTATATAGCAAAACAAGGCTGGTGCCATAAATAGAGAAAGCTACAATGTGAGCTGCAGTTGCATGTTGAACTGCAAAATAAACCAGTAAAATCAGAGCAGTTATGGACAGCGGTATTCCCAATAAATGTGTCAGTCCGTTGACGGGTTCCCGTAATTTAAAAGACATAAAGACACTCCTTTCGATACTAATAAAGGCAGTTAATTCTTATTGACTAACGCTTATCGATAAATGCTAGTTTATGGGCCGCACCAGTATAATTATTTGACAGCTGCTTTATTTCAGCGGCAAAGCTCAACACTTCCGACTCGGTAGTATTATATGAAGTAACCCATCTTACTAAACTTGCTTCTTCATCAAGGACATAAAAGTAGTTTTTTTCTTGTAGGGGCTTTTGCCATTCTCGGGGAATTTTAGCAAAAAGCATGTTACCAGCGACTTTCTCTGTAATTTCAACTTCGGATATGGTTTTAACTTGTTCTGCCAGCAATTTGGCCATCTTATTTGCTTGGTGAGCGTTTGTTAGCCATAAATCATCCTCTAAAAACGCTAAAAACTGTGCGGAAGCATAGCGCATTTTAGAAAGCAGCTGCATGCCTTGTTTCCTGATATAGTTTAGATTTTCGGTTAGCTTAGGGTTAAAAGAAACTATAGCTTCTCCATACATCATACCATTTTTAGTGCCACCAAAGGACAACAAATCTACGCCGGTATGGCTAATCATTTCTTTAAAATTAACACCAAGAGTAACCGCAGCGTTAGATATTCTGGCCCCATCTACATGCAACAGCAAATCATTTTCATGTGCAAAATCTGCCAGCTGTCTTATTTCATTGATAGTATATACCGTCCCCAGTTCGGTAAGTTGACTGATAGAAATCACTCTTGGTTGTGTGCGATGTTCATTGCCTTTTATAGTTAGTGTTTTTTTGATTTCTGACGGAGCAATTTTACCGTTTTTAGAAGGTATTTGCAATATCTTAGAGCCGGTAAATCTTTCTAGAGCGCCGCATTCATCAGTATTGATATGGGCTGTTTCCGCAGAGATTACTGCTTCAAAAGTTTGCAGAATACTGCCTAGGGCTAGCACATTAGCAGCAGTACCGCTCTGCACAAAATAGGTCTCGCTTTGTTCTCCAAAAACTTCTTTAAATTTTTCTAAAGCTTTCTTTGTGTAGGGGTCCTCACCGTAAGGTAAAGCACTATCGCTATTGCAATCTAGAAGAGCTTGTAAAATTTTTGGATGAACCCCGGAACTATTATCGCTAGCTAACATTTTCAACAGTCGCCTCTTTTCTTGGATAATTGTTTGGTAGTATGTAACTGCTCAGTTCTTATGGAAGTGTTTTTAAAATTATCTCATGCGTTGCTCTCAAGCTGCTGCAGCAAATACCAAAGTGAGCACCGATAATACTGGATGTGAGAAGTGAGAAGTTGGAAGTTGGAAGTATACCCAGAGCATAATCGAACGGATTGGATGAGGTTTTGGAAAAGCCCCCGGAAGAATAAGCTTTGGTAACTCCTGGTGTTTTTCTAACCTCTAACCTCCCACTTCTCACTTCCAACACACGTGGTGTTGCTGTAGCAGCAAGGCTCAAGTAGTTACAATTATTGTAGCATATATTAGTGGATTTATACAGAGATTTTTTCTTTTTCTTCTAGTTTGAGTGCAAATTCTAGCAATAAGGTATCATTATTAGCTTCTGCTATTATTTGAAACCCAGTTGGCAGCTCCCCTTTTTCTTTTGGTATTTGCGGTATTGAAATAACTGGCAGCCCTCCTATGGTGGCTGGATAGTTTAGTGTGGTTAAAGGTTCCGCTATTCTCCATTCTTTCTTTTGTATTATTGTTTTTTTTGTACCAATTAAAGGGGCAGAAAAAGGAACAGAAGGAAAAATTAAAAAATCATATTTTTGAAAAATCTCGCTTAATTTCTTTTTGATATTAGCTCTTATCTGTAGTGCTTCTTCATATTCTTGGTCAGAGATTGTGTTGCCTATTTGCAGACAAGTGGCAATATCTTTTCCTAAAAAATTTTTGTTTTTGAGCAAATAACCATAAATAGTAGTTGCTTCCTTGAATACGATTCGAGTTCCTGCTGTTTGGGCTTTTTTCAGTACAGGGAGATCAACTCTTTCAATTTCTCCGCCGCAGGCAGAAACTTTCTCTAAAAAACTTTCCAATTTTCTGGTTGTATTTTCAGTAATCATTGTGTTGAAAAAGTTGTAAGGTACACCAATTTTATATTTTTTGTGCGGGGTTGAATTAAGATGCAGATCGGTAAGTTTTCCAAATAAAAAAATCATATCATCAACAGAGCGTGTAAATAAGCCAAGATGGTCTAGGCTTGGACTTAACTGCTGACATCCTGACATACTAAGCAGGCCCTGTGAAGGTTTAAAGCCATATACTCCACAAAAAGCTGCTGGAATTCTAATAGATCCAGCAGTGTCACTGCCTAGGGCTGCTGGAACCATACCGGTAGCAACAGCTACGGCAGATCCACCGCTTGAACCCCCAGCCATGTGCCTGGTGTCCCAAGGATTAAGCACTATGCCAAAATGAGGGTTTTCACTGGTGATTCCGTGCGCTAGTTCATGCATATTTGTTTTACCAACAATAACAGCCCCAGCAGCCTCTAGTTTTTTTACAATTGCTGCACTTTTGGTAGGATATTTGCGTAAGGCTTTCGTGCCTGCTGTCATTGGGTATCCTTGGAAAGAAATCATATCTTTAACAGCGATAGGAATGCCGAAGAGCAAAGGCAACCCCCTTTTCCCTATACTTTCTCTTGCAACTTGTACCGCTTTTTCCGCTTATACCGGAATAAAAAGGAAACTGCAGGATAATACCTCCTGATCTTTTTACGGCAGTGTACAGAGCATTGATGTATCTTCTAGGCGTCCAGTGTAGTAATACGCCGGTGAAAAGAAAGGCAAAATTTATTATATTCAGGTTAAGCGATCCACCACCGGCAAAATGCTGTACGAGGACGGTTAAAGCACCTAAAGCTAATAAGACTGAAACCACGGGGCTGTTTTCTATTTTTTCAGCAAAAGTATTATTCTTGATCTCAACGACTTCGTCTTCTTTTTCCAGTACAGTAGGGTCAATTTCAAAAACTTCTTCTTTAGGAGGCATCATAAAACGAACTAAAAAAGGTAAAGTTATGACTAGAATTAGGGTAATTAAGATGTTAAAGGGTGCAAAAATAGTTTCACTGGCCATTATACCTCCTGTTAACTCGTATGACCAGTCGGTTTTTGTAGCGACGGCTAGAGGAATAGAGCCGGCTAAGCCTCCGTGCCAGGTTAAAAAGCCAATATAAGCACCGGCAATAAGAAGGCGGTAGTCTACGCCCGTAACCTTTTTTGCCATTTCTTTACCTAAGAGGGCACCAACGACAAGACCGAAACCCCAGTTAATCCAGCTGGCGATAGCTGCCGCAAATACTGTTATCATAATAGCTGAAGCAGGACTTTTAGCCAGAGTAACGATAGCTTGTAAAACTTTTTTAACAGGTGGACTGTTTGCCAGAGCATGTCCGGTAACTAAAATTAAAACCATTTGCATGGAAAAAGTTAAAAGGTTCCAAAAGCCGCCACCCCAGTATTGTACCATTTGTAAAGAAGAACTATCTGTTAGTATAACGCCGGCAATAAATACTACAAAAGTTAAAATAGCAGCAAACAGGAAAGGATCTGGCAAATACTTTTGTACCAAAGTAACGAAAAAATTAGTTAATTTGCGAAACATTTAATTATCCTCCTTTTCTTTTTGTGGTTACCTGTTGATTTATAATTGCCAATATGAGGCATGAGGTTACATTTCCTTACGACCTCCTTTCCGAAGAACTAATCTGAGGATACTATAAGTTTTTAGCATATTGCTTATAGTTAGATATGCATGATTATTATACCAGAACTTCTAAGATTTATACAAGAGGTTTTTGCTTTTTGGTTAAAAACAACCAAGGCGACCGCATATGAAAAAGTTTAATTTATTACTTTGCTCTGTGCCAAGCACACAGACAGGTATTTGCACCTATCTAAGCTGCGGTCGCTAGTGAATAAGTGGGTAAGTCAGCCTACGGCTGTAAGTGAGTAAGTAAGGACGAAGCACGACGGGGTAATTAGTCACACTTATCTACTTACTGAACCACTTACTCACTTACCTACTTATTCACTTACTCACTTATAAATAAATAAGGCTTAAGTGGTTACCTCAAAATTATAAAAATTGAAAGAAAATCCGTATGCGGTTGCCCTGAAAAACAACAAAAAACGCTTGACGATTTTTATTTTTATGGTATACTAGTTGTATACAGGAGAGATTTTTTATGAATATTTTTGCAGTTCGCTTTGAAGAATTAAAAAAAAAGAGAAAGAAAAAACTTGCTGAGATTGCCTATGATTTTATAAAAGAAGCAATTATCTATAATAAATTTTTGCCTGGCGAACCTCTCAGTGAAACTATGCTGGCAAACCTATTAGAAATGAGCAGAACACCTGTTAGAGAAGCATTAAAAGAGCTTCGTAAGGAGGAATTAGTAGATATTTTTCCCGAACGAGGAACTTTTGTCAAGCAAATTTCGATTAAAGATATTAGAGAAATTTTTGCTGTCAGGAGAGCATTAGAATGCTTAGCGGTGGAGACTGCTCTTAATAATATAAGCAAGGAAGAAATTGGTGAGATGAAGCAACAGTGGGAAAAATTTTTAGAAGATTTTAAAAGCAAAAAAGAGCTAGATTTAAAGTTGGTTAGCCAAATGGATAATCAATTACATAAGTTGCTCATAGACAGATCAAAAAACGATCACATAAAAAAGATTATACATATGCTAAATTTGCGAATACTACGCTATCAAGGTTTGTCAGCTAAAACACTTGGGAGGATTGACGAGACTATCAACCAACATTTGGAGATTTTGCATTATATGAAAAAGAGAGATCTATTTGGTCTTTCTGCTGTTCTAAAAAAACATATTGAGATGGCAGTGGAGAATATTGTCAGAAATTATAGCGATGAACCAATGGTTTAAGAGGAGAGCGCCTGATTAAGAGGGGGTTGTATTATGAACAGGAAATGGCTTAACTTACAAGGAAAGGTAGCTTTAGTTACTGGTGCTAGTAAAGGGTTAGGTCGTGGCTATGCCAAGTCTCTTGCAGAAGCAGGCGCAATGGTTATTTGCCTAGCACGAAATGCTGCAATGCTTCAAGAAACAGTTAGTCAAATCAAAGGAATAGGTGGTAAAGCTGAAGTGTGTCAGGCAGACATTTCGAAAGTAAGTGAGATTAAAGAAGTAGTAGATAATGTTGTAAATAAGTATGGAAGCTTGGACATTTTGGTAAATAATGCTGGGACAGAGATTGCTAAACCCTTTTTAGATGTAACAACTCAAGATTACGATGTAATTATGGGGACTAATTTGAAGGGTGTCTATTTTACAGCTCAGGCTGCTGCTTCACACATGGTTAGCCAAAGAAGAGGAAAGATTATTAATATTGGTTCTTTAGGTAGCCAAATAGGTCTTGCTGGCTCTACGGTATATTGTGCTAGTAAGGGAGGAGTATTGCAGTTTACGCGAGCTCTTGCTGTGGAGCTAGCTTCTTATAATATTCAGGTAAATGCTTTGGGGCCTGGATATTTTTGTACGGATATGACGGAACCGTTCTTCAAGGATCCTAAGCATAAAGCGTGGATTGAAAACAGAATTCCTCTGGGACGTATTGGAACTCCCGAAGATTTAGCTTCTATTATGGTTTTTCTTGCCAGTGCCGGTTCTGATTACATTACAGGTCAAATTTTTTATGTTGATGGTGGTTGGTTAGCTAGCTAGAGGGGGTGATATTTTGTTTGCTGCTAGATATTATGGTATAAAAAATGTCATAGTTGAAGATGTAGCCAAACCAGTTTGTGGACCAAATGAGGTACTTATAGAGATAAAATATGCTGGAATTTGTGGCTCTGATTTGCATATATACAGAAAGGGTATGTTTGTTACTTCTATTCCAGAAACGCTGGGGCACGAGTTTGTAGGTATAGTAAAAGAGGTGGGTTCTAAAGTAAACAATAGAAAACTCGGCGATCGTGTTGTAGGGGATCCTCGAGTTTTTTGTGGCAATTGTCGTTGGTGTAAGGAAGAGAATTACCATCTTTGCCCGCAGCTTGGATTTATAGGTGAAGTATCACCTGGATGTTTTGCAGAATTTATTACAATTAATGCAAAAAAACATTTAAAATTCCTCAACATGTTGATCTCAGGCAGGCGGCATTAACAGAGCCTCTTGCAGTGGCTCTTCACATTGCAGATAAAGGAGGTTTTTCGGCAGGTTGTAGATTAGGGATTATTGGGGTGGGACCTATTGGTCTTTTAACTCAAATAGTGGCAAAGTCCATTTATGGTATCAATGATATAACGGTAATAGACATATCGCTTGAAAGGCTTGCGATAGCTCAAAAAATTGGTGCAGGAGAGATTTTGACTTCTCTTTCAGAAATTGATCCAGTGGGTGTGGATATAGTTGTTGAAGCAGCGGGAAATCAGAAAACATTAAACGCTGCATTAAAATGGATAAATCCCGGAGGCACAGTGGTTATGAGTGGCATATATGAAGATAGGGTTGATTTTGATCCCAATGAAATAGTGTGTAAGGAAGTAAAAGCGTTTGGAGTTAATGCTTATAAAACGTCCGATATAGAAGAGGCAGTAAAAATACTGGCGGAGGGGAAAGTGGATGTAAAGCCAGTAATAACTCATGTGCTTCCTTTGAAATCTATTAAAGAAGGATTTTCTATGTTAGTTACGGAGAAAAGAAAAACAGCGGCCAAAGTTCTATTAGCAACTAACCTATTAACTTAAAAACAAGGGAGGAAGATAGCGTGATTATAGTAAAGGAAGCTGTTTCTCAAAAGACGGAGAAAGATCGAAAGGAATTGTATGAAACTGTAAGTAATATTATTAGCAGAGTAAAAAAAGAAGGTGATGTGGGTGTTAAAGAATTAACTCTTAAATTTGATGGAGTGAGTTTGAAAAATATTGAAGTTGACAGAAAGGATTTGAAAAAAGCTTATAATAGTGTTTCCTCAAAAACCGTGGAAAGTATAGAGTTTGCAGCGGAGCAGATCAGGATTTTTGCAACCAACCAGCTTTCCTGTCTAAAACCTCTAGAATATGAAAATATACCAGGTGTTACCCTTGGTCATAAGCTTATACCTGTTTCTAGTTGTGGTGCTTATGTTCCTGCAGGTCTTTATCCGCTTCCTTCTTCAGCTTTGATGTCAATTATTCCGGCAAAAGTTGCTGGCGTTAAACATATTGCAGTTTGTTCGCCTCCTTTTAAAAAATTTAGCGGAATACACCCTGCGGTGTTAGTTGCAATGGATATTGCAGGGGTAGATGAAGTTTATTGTATGGGGGGAGCCCAAGCAATAGCGGCTTATGCCTACGGAACGGATACTGTTCAGCCTGTTGATATTATTGTTGGTCCTGGCAACCAATATGTTACAGAAGCAAAAAGACAGCTAAGTGGTATGGTTGGTATAGATATGTTAGCAGGACCTAGTGAAGTGCTTATAATAGCTGATGATTCTGCTTCGCCCCGGTATATTGCTGTAGATTTACTGGCAAAGTGTGAGCATGATCCTAATTCGGTAGCTATTCTTGTGACGACAAGCAGCGATTTGGCAGAAAAAGTGCAACAGAAGATAGGAGAGGAACTGAAAACCCTGGAAACAGCTGAATTGGCATCTGCGACCTGGGAGAAAAATGGGCAAATAATTTTAGTGGAAGATATAGACGAAGCTGCGGCAATTTCTGATGATATATCTGCAGAACATTTACAATTGCAAACTTGCTTTAACGATGAGCTTATCCAGAAATTGAATAATTTTGGTTCTCTTTTTATAGGTGATAATGCGCCAGTTTCTTTTGGAGATTATGTTTCGGGTACCAACCATATATTACCCACAGAGAAATGTGCTCGTTATACGAATGGTGTTTGGGTCGGCACTTTTATGAAAGTTTTGTCCTATCAAAAGATTTCGAGAGAAGGGGCAGCAAAGTTGATTGGGCCTTGTTCTCACCTTGCCAACGTGGAAGGGCTTTTTATGCATAAGCGTTCTGCTGAGATAAGAAAAAGTTAAGATATCCTGTGCTTGGAGGCAATTTATTATGAGTATAATGGAAGATTCTAAAAAAGTAGAGTTGGATGAAGTAGTTCTTCGTTTAAAAAATATTTCTAAAATTTATCCAGGAACAGTTGCTCTTGAACAGGGTAATTTAGAGATAAAGCGAGGAGAAGTGCATGGTATTGTTGGCAAAAATGGTGCTGGCAAATCTACTTTGATGGGTATTATTGCTGGAATTATAACACCAACAACGGGGGAGATCCAGGTTGACGGTAAGAATTTTGCTGTTTTTTCTAGGATTGGTTCTAGGAAGGAAAAGATTGCTATTGTACCTCAGGAACCACAAGTTATTAATGATTTGACGGTTGCCGAAAATCTTTTTATACCTGACTATCCCTGCCGTGCTAAATTTGTTGACTGGCAAAAGCTTTGTAAAGCAGCGAAAGAAATACTAGAAATTTCAGATCTCAGTATTGATGTTGATATTAAAATGGGGGATCTTTCTATTCTTTTAAGGAAGGAATAATTTATTTACCTGAAGATAGAGAAAAAGAAGGATTGATTAGTGTATTAAGTGTTAGAGAGAATTTAATCTTGGGTTCCCTAAAAATAATGGAATTGATGGATACTTTTATTGTGCAAGAAGTAGATGGTTTTATTATGGCGGGAGCAGTAGATCTGAAAGCAATTGTTCCTGGAGTAAAGAAATTAAATGAAGCTAATATACCTGTAATGGCAGTTGACACTTCCCCTGAGGGTGGTAAAGTGGACATGTTTATTAGCTTTGATATAGAAAAATCAAGTGCAAAGGCAGCAGAAGCTTTTATAGAAGGAATTAAGGAAAGAAATCAGGGAGAAGTTCCTGAAGGGGTAGTTATTGAAATTACTGGCTCACTTAAAGATATGTTTGCCATGGCTTGCTCTAAGGGTTTAAGCTCTGTAATCAAAAACTATCCGCAGTTCAAGATTGTCCAAGGTGAAGACCATTGGAACAACGATGACTCATTTGAAAGAACTAGCGACCTTTTAACGCGATATGGAGAGGCTCATTCTCAAAAAGGATGAAAGAAAACGCTGGACAATCACAGATTTTCATGGTATGATATAATGAAAAATTAGCCATGCGAGGTGTGATATGTGTACTAAAAATTGGTATAGTGTTTTTTCAGCAGCGTTACATAGAGAATGCTTTACCCAGGGAGAGATTCTACAGATATATAAAACTGAAATGGAAGCAAGAACATTTTTTGATTTCGATGGAATTGTTCCTGAATTTTTAGTTCTCCAAAACATTGAAAGGAACAGTAAAAAAATTCAGTATTATTGGGATTCTCATTCGAGTGAAGCAATGTGTCCCTTTTGCGGTACGATGAGCAACAAGGAATGTAAAGATTTCTTTGAAAAACCATTACAAGACATTCCACAGGACAGATTGGCTGCATATCATGTTGTTCGTAGTAAAAAATATTTCTGTGAAAACTCCGATTGCTCGTATACCCGTTTTGTGGAACGGTT
>CAZLTH010000027.1:0-9262 GCA_964562355.1 uncultured Syntrophomonadaceae bacterium
TTATCCCAGAAACAGTTCCGATTACTATAGGCGGTTCGGGGATGCAAGGTGGTATACATAAAGTAGGCGAGGCTTTTAAAGCAGCACTGGAAGAGAGAGGTATAAATGTTATACATGATGAAACTTTACATCTCCCTCATGACCGTGGTGCTTATCGCAGATCAAGAGAGACTGCACAAAGGTTGCTTGCCAAAGGTCCCGATGTTATTTTTGATGTTCATCGCGATGCTGCCCCTATGCATAGGTATGCTATCGAAATTGAAGACGAGTGGGTTACTAAGGTAATGTTTGTAGTAGGGCGGCAAAATCAACATTTTGCTATAACCAAAAATTTTGCTTATGATTTGAAAGGGCATGCAGATTATATTCAGCCTGGTCTGATAAAAGGAGTTTTTAAGGCGCAAGGTAATTATAATCAGGACTTAACACCACTGAATTTATTGCTAGAAGTAGGAGGTCATGAAAACAGCAGGGGGGCAGCGGAGAAAGGCATCAGGCATTTTGCGGAAGTTGTAGATTTCTATTTTTATGGCTCTCCTGAAGAAGTTCCACTTGCACAGGAAGATGGTCTAATAGGTAGAAGTGCCGTAAAAGTTGTTTTAGGAATAGCAGGGTTTTTCATTTTAGGAGGGTTCGCTCTTCTTTGGATTAATGCTGGCAGTAAAGAAGAATTTATAAAAATAATTTTAAACTGGAAAGACAGGGTCAAAGAGTCAGGGATACAAAGCATAAACTTTATAAAGGAAAAATTGAATCGTTCAAAGATGAAATAGAAAAAAATTATAGAAGAAGAGGGTGTGCCATATATTTCTTCTCAAGGGGTATTATTTTTCTCTTTGCGCACCGCTGTTGCTGTCAATATAATAATTTTCTTGATGCAAAAGTTCTGAGATAGGTAAAATAAGATAGCCTTTTTCCTGTGTTTTTTTAATTATTTCCGCTAGAGCATCGGCTGTGTATAGTCCATTATTATGAAATAAAACGATGGCTCCGTTGTGAAGCTGATCGATAACCCTGCTGACAATTTCAGCCTGGCTTATTTCTTTCCAGTCCAGAGAATCTATACTCCATTGAATTGTTGTATATCCCATTTCACCTAAAGTTTTTATTACTTTGTTGTTATATTCACCAAAAGGTGCTCGAAAAAGATGAGGTTCTTTTCCTGTTAGTTCTTTAATCATTTTATGTACCTTCTCCACCTCCCGGGTGATTTCTTTTTCACCTAAATTATTCAGATGGGGATGACTGTAGCTGTGATTGCCGATTTCATGACCTGCAGTGGCTATTTCTTTAACAAGGTCAGGATATTTTTCTACCCAGAAACCTGTTAGAAAAAAAGTGCTTTTTAAGTTATTCTCATACAAAATGCTTAGAATTAAAGGAGTTTTCTCTGCCCCCCAGCTGGCATCAAAGGAGAATGCTACTTTTTTTTCAGGAGTTTCCACGAAATAGATAGGCACTAGCCTCTCTTGACGATGGACAACCTGTATCACACTTTTAGGCACTTCCAATTTTAAACATAGTAAGAAAACTAAAAGAAAAACAATACTCAACAAAAATAAACGCCGTATTTTTTTATCCTTTAAACAAACACTTTTAAAAATAGAAATCACTCTCCCCCCAATTCTTTTCTTGTTATAAAAGTATTTCTTTTTATTCTTAAATATGTATGAAACAGAGGGTAGTAAAAAATTTAATTCTATGCGAGCTTTATAAAAGACATTAGACGCTGATTTGCGCTGATTACTATGATTAAAATATGATAAGATCACTATATAAAAAATTAGAAAAAATCATATAAATCAGCGTCTATTAATTTAAGAAGGAGATAGAATGAATGTTGGCGAATGGGATATAGAATCAGATTTAGTAGATAAGTTGATAAGAGGAGGAGACTTTTAATATGTTATACTGGCAGGAAGAAATTGAATGTATGCCCCGGGAAAAACTGGCACAATTGAAACTGGAAAGACTTAAAGAAACAGTAGAAAGAGTTTATACAAGGGTTCCTTTTTATAAAAAAGCCTTTCAAGAAAAAGGCATCGAACCAGGAGACATAAATTCGCTTGAGGATCTGAAACGTCTACCTTTCACTACCAAAGCAGATTTTAGGGATAACTATCCTTTTGGTCTTTTTGCCTCAGATTTAGCTGAGATAGTAAGGTTTCATTCCTCTTCCGGAACTACAGGTAAACCTACTGTAGTAGGTTATACAAAAAAAGATATCAAGGTATGGTCTGAATTAATGGCCAGATCACTATATTGTGGCGGTACTCGCTCTCACTCCATAGTACATAACGCTTATGGTTACGGTTTATTTACAGGGGGATTGGGAGTTCATTATGGTATAGAAAGGATTGGAGCTGCTGTTTTACCTGTTTCCGGTGGGAATACTAAGCGTCAAATTATGTTGATGCAAGACTTTGGTAGTGATATTTTAACCTGTACCCCATCTTATGCTTTGCATTTAGCGGAAGCTATTGCTGAAATGGGGGTATTAGAGCAACTTAACCTTAAATACGGCATCTTTGGAGCTGAGCCTTGGTCGGAGAATATGCGCAAAGAACTGGAACAAAAGTTAAACATTAAAGCTGTTGATATTTTTGGTCTCAGCGAAATAATTGGTCCCGGAGTTTCTGTAGAGTGTCTAGAAAAGAAAGGCATGCATGTTTTTGAAGATAACTTTATTGTAGAGATAATTGATCCGGTAACGGAAGAGCCACTACCTCCGGGAGAAAAAGGCGAGTTGGTTATAACGACTATAAATAAGGAAGCTTTACCTGTATTGCGTTATCGTACTAGGGATATTTCTGTACTGGATATAACCTCCTGTACCTGTGGAAGAACTTTAGCTAGGATGGAGAAAATTGCCGGGCGTACTGATGATATGATTATTATTCGTGGGGTTAATGTTTTCCCTACTCAGATAGAAAGTGTTCTTTTAGAAACTGGTGAAACAGAACCGCATTATATGCTTTATGTGGAGCGAGAAGGGAATCTGGATATTTTGGAAATATGGGTAGAGGTTTCGGAAAAAATGTTTTCTGACCGGGTGAGAGGAATGGAGAACCTGAGCAAAAAGATAAAAGGACAGATTGAATCAGTTTTAGGGATATCTGCTCGCATAAAACTGGTAGAACCCAAAACTATTCCTCGTAGTGAGGGTAAGGCCAAAAGAGTAGAAGATCGCAGAAATCTTTAGGAGGGTTTTGATGCAAGATTTAGCCAGAGAAGAAATTTTTAAGATTAAACCTTATGTCCCTGGAAAGCCGGTAGAAGAGGTGGAGAGAGAGCTGGGTATTACAGATGTTATCAAGTTGGCTTCCAATGAAAACCCGCTGGGACCATCTCCCCGGGCGATAGAAGCCATTACTGCCTTTGCCTCTAAGGTTAATGCTTACCCGGATGGAAACTGTTTCTATTTAAAAAAGGCTTTAGCTGCCGGGTTAAACTGTGCACCGGAAGAAATAGTGCTAGGCAACGGCTCGGATAATCTGTTGATGCTTTTAGGAGCGACCTTTTTAAATCCAGCAGATGAGATAATTATGGGAAGCCCCTCTTTTTCTGAATATGATTTTTCCGCCAAAGTGATGGGGGCTAAAACAGTAAAGGTGCCTTTAAAAAACTTCACTTATGACCTAGAAGGCATTGCTGCCGCTTTGACCGATAAAACTAAAATAGTTTTTATTTGTAATCCGAATAATCCCACAGGAACGATAGTAACCGCTGCCGAGGTAGAATCTTTTATGCGAGAAATACCTGACAATGTGCTGGTGGTTTTTGACGAAGCCTATTATGAATATGTAGGAGATGCTGCTTATCCGGATTCCTTGCAATATGTAAGGGAAAATAAAAATGTTATTGTCCTCAGAACCTTTTCCAAAATCTACGGGTTGGCTGGTTTGAGAATAGGTTACGGTGTGGCACCTAAAGAAATAATTTCTGCCATTAACAGGGTTAGAGAACCATTCAATGTAAACCTTTTGGCACAAAAAGCCGCCCTAGCAGCGCTGTCTGATGCAGACTTTTTAGAGAAAAGCAGGGCGGTTAATGCAGAAGGCAAAGAGATGCTCTATGACGTCTTACTAGCGAGGGGACTGGAGTTCGTGCCTACTGAAGCTAACTTTATTTTTGTCAACACGGGTCTGGATTCGCAGGAAGTTTTTCAAAAACTTCTCCGGCAGGGAGTTATCGTCAGAACCGGCGATATTTTTGGACATCCGAAATTTATCCGGGTGACTGTGGGCACTCCCCGGGAGAATAAAAGGTTTATTGCCGCACTGGAAAAAGTTTTAAATTAACTCTCATCTTTATCTTTTTTCTCAAATGTTTCTTCCAGAAAATTTTTGTAAGTTTTCAGGTGAGACTGAACTTCTCCTCGCATAACATTGGCGAAAAGTTGCAGCAATAGTCCTGCCTCTTCTACCTGTCTGATAATGTCGTTGTCTAGCACTTGGTCTTTTTCTACTAGGGTATTTTCTTCTGGAGTCTGGATTTTTTCCAGCGACTTTTTTCCCAGAAGAAATTGGCGCATTTTTTCACTGGAAGCTTCCCCGACTTTTTCTAGGGTAAGCTTTCCCAAGTCTTGCAGCTGCAGAAAAAAGTCCCTTATTTCTTTTTCGGTGGAACTGGTTTCAGGAGAATTTTCAAAGGAAGAGTCCCTTTCTTTGTTGTCTTCTATTTTTGATTTGCTTTTAATGCTATGCCAGTATTCTAGCAGTTTTTTGCTGCCGGAATCTAGTTTTTCTTTCGGCTTATCCAGCAAGTCCAAAAGTTCTCCTGTGCCGGTTGCTACTAGCAATTGAGGTAGTCTTCCACTCTCCCTGGCCAGTTCAATGGTTTCAAGGGTGACTGTTTCCCCTCCGGCAATGATCAGCTCTCCTGCCGGTTTATAAATATCGTGTTTTACAGTTTTATTTAGAGCAAAGGCAATAGCTTTTGTTTCTAGGGAAGAAGAAATTTCTTTCCCTTTATCTTTTATTTGTTTAAAAGCAACTGGTTCTTTTTCTTGCAGCTGGGTAGCATAATCACCTGCAACTATTACATAGTCCTGACCGATATTCAAGATAGCTGAAGCAGGCAAAAGTGTGTTGCCCTTTAAAAAGTCTGCCTTTCTTTTACCTGAGAGGTATAAATCTTTTAAATTACCATTTTCATCGAAAGAAAAATCCTCTACACTACCTGCCAGAACGCCCTCTTCAGAGATGACTTTTTTTCTCAGCAAGTTTGCTTGCTCCGGTTTTTTCAGCTCCGGAGCTACTCCTTCTTCCACTAGGGAAACAGTGTCATTGACGGTAATAGCATCAGATCCGATATGCCTTAATTTGTTGATAGGAATAAAGCATGTCTTTGACTTCAAAAGAGATTTGCTGGTTACCTCAATACCAATCACTTGTCTTTTGGCAGCATCCACCACTAGGGAAGCAACTTTACCGACAGAGGTGCCATTACTCAAATCAATTACCGACAGGTCGAGAACTTCTGAACTTTTTTTGCCAGCCATCTTAATTCCTCCTTGATTTAGTTTTATTTTAATTATAACCTACATACTGAAGATTATCAAAGGAAATCAAAATTATGCCTATTTTAAAAAAAATGCTCTGAGATGCAACCTTTTTTTAAAGAAGCGTTAATATAAATAGAGGGTGATTTTAACTCTCAAATAAAAACCTAAAAGGAGGGCAATAATGGAAACAAGATACTCGATGTACTAAAATCGCTCTTATTTACGGTTTCTTTTGCGTATCGTAAAAAAGAAGGATTGAAAGACACTTTGTTGAAATAACCTTATAATGTATTATTTAGAGTAAGTGAACTTGGAAAGAGGGAGTAAAAATAAAAATATCTTTGCTTCAAATGAATATTTCCTTGGGTAACGTACAAAAAAATAGGTTGCAAGCTGTAGCTATGATTGAAAAAGCAATCCAAGACGGTCCCGATGTTATCGTACTCCCGGAGTTATGGAATACAGGATTTTTTCCTGAAAACGTGAAAAAGTTGGCTGATTTGAAGGGAGAACCATCCTGCAGTTTCTTATCGGAACTTGCTGCCAAATACCGTATTAACCTAGTAGGGGGTTCTATAGCCAGTAAAGAAGATGATAGAATCTATAATATAAACTATGTGTTTGATCGCAAAGGGAAAATAATATCTAGGTACAAAAAAATCCACTTGTTTTCTCCTTCCGGTGAAGATAATTACTTTAAGCACGGTAATGAAATAAGTGTTTATGAAATAGATGGGATAAAGGCAGCTACGATAATTTGTTATGATTTAAGGTTTGTCGAATTGGTTAGGATATTAGCTTTAAAAGGAGTACAGATTTTATTTATTGTTGCCCAGTGGCCTCACCCTCGCTTGGAGCACTGGCAGATTCTTTTAAAGGCAAGAGCTATTGAAAACCAGTTATTTATCGCCGCTGTTAATACTGTGGGAAAAGCAAAAGAGTTAATTTTTTGTGGGAACTCCATGCTCATAAATCCTTGGGGGAAGGTGCTCGCTGATGCAAAGGAAGAGGTAAGTATTCTTGCATACGAGATTGATTTTGCAGACATTCACGATATAAGAAAGAAAATGAATATTTTTCGGGACAGGCAGCCTACTACTTATAAACTTTAAAAGCAGGGGAAGTTTAAACGAAATTAAAAGTTTTGAGTTTTGGGTGTTGAGTTTTGGGTTTAAAAAATTAGTTATTAGTTTTAAGTGATTTTTGCTGATTGCTTGAGTCAAACTAAACAAACACTCGCTTAAAACCAGTATTTCGTGACGTTTTGTGCCTTGAGCGAAGAGAAAGGAATATAGATAAAGATGAAAGAGATTGTTGCAGGGAAAATAAGGGAGTTTGTTCTTATGTCAAATGAAAACAGACATAAAGAAAGTAATAAAATGTTTTTCAGTGAACCGTTGGTGGGGTTTTCTGATGTTAATGACTTGTTGTTTGAAGAATATAAAAACATTATTGGAGATTTTCACTTAACTCCCCGGGAATTTTTTGAAGCGGAGTTTGGGAAAAGCAGTTTAAAAAAAGGCACAGTAATCTCGTGGATACTACCGATCACGGAGGATACAGTTGCCAGCAACAAAAAACAAAAATTTCTTCCTTCTAAGGAATGGGGGCATACAAGATATTTTGGGGAAGCTTTCAATGATAAATTACGAGAATATTTGGTTTTATTTTTAGAGAAAAATGGTTATAGAGCTGTTGCTCCTCTTTTAAGTGAAAATTTTAAAGTCTTTAAAGAGAGCAGTGTAGGTATCGCTTCCAGCTGGTCTGAGAGGCATGCTGCTTATGTTGCCGGTTTGGGAACCTTTAGTTTAAATGATGCCTTGATAACGGTTAGGGGGATGACCCATCGTTGCGGCAGTATTATTACAGATTTGTCTTTATCGGCTGATAAACGACCTTACAATAACCCTTATGCCTACTGCTTATACTATAACTCCTAAGAAAAATGCAGTTCCTGTATAAAAAGATGTCCTGTCGGGGCTATCAGTGAGAAGGGACATGATAAGAATAAATGCGCTGCTTACTCCTACGACGAGATATTGCCCAAAGTAAGAGAAGAGTACGGTGTAGAAATAGCCGGCTGCGGTCTCTGCCAGACCGATGTTCCCTGCGCCATGGGAGTGCCTACTAAATTGGAGGTGGGAGGTGGGAGGTGGGAAGTTGGACGGAATTTTAGGTTGGGAAGTTAGACGGTACCCCAAGGTAACTTCTAGTTTTAGTTCCAACCCATTCGACTGCGCTCAGGGCAAGCTCTGAGCGCAGTCGAATGGGTTGGAGGTTAGGGAGCTGAACAGTTGCGCACATATAACGTTTGGGAATACTGATCGATATGCTCTTGCAAGGGACGGTGTTGTATCTGGTCGTAAATATTTATGTCAAATAGGTAAGGTAACGGCAGATTGTCTAGTTCTAAGCTGATTGTTCCTAAAAGTGCCCTGTTAACTTTGCCCCAAATTGTCAGATCAATATCAGAATTGTGTTTGTAGTTTCCTAGGGCACGAGAACCAAAAATATTGATCCGGGTGATTTGTGGATATGTACAGAAGAGGTCACAAATCATTTTTAACTCCTCAGCTGTGAGACCGAACTTCATAGTAGAGAACCCTTTTTTTAATAATTCGTAGATTTGACCCAATGCGTTGATACAATGTTTGTCGATATTAATGATTGCCTTTTGGAAGTTTTCTTGGTTGTAAGTGTGAGACAGAAGATTACGTTCTTCCAGCATATTTAGCCACGTCTGTCCATCTTCAAGGATTTTAGCTGCAAATGCCTGTTTGATGACCACTCTGGGAGTAATTTGCTCTAGATTGATTCCGCTATATAGTAAATAATCTTTTAGGGTTTTTCAAGCTAGTTCAAAAGTATACTCAAATCTTTGAATAACCCCTTCTTTTTCCAAGTCTGAAAGGTTCTGTGGATTATTTTCCAAAGCTTCAGATAACAACAAGAAAGCTCGTTCAAAGTTCTGAAACCTTTGTTTCCAGCGAGAGTCATTTGCCATAATGATTTCCTCCCTGAAGTTTTCATGATTCTTATTCATAGCAACTATATTATTACACATTTTTTGAAAAACGGCAAGTCTTAAAAAACATGTCAAGCAAAACGTCCCTTTGACGCAAAGTCATTTTGCTGTTTTGCAGGAAATTCACTTTTTTTGACGAAATAAGAGGCGTAGGTATTATACTCGGTGAGGCAATATAATCGTATTTTAATGCAACTATATTGTCGAAGAGCACTAACTTGCATTTTAATAGTTGCCAGTTATCAGTTACCAGTTATCGGTGTTATATAGCGCATTGGAAAAATTGTAAATTGAAAAGGAGTTGAAAATGTACTTTTTTCCGTTTCCAGTACGGATTTTTGTACGGATTATTTATGAAGTTAAAGTTTTGGACAAGAAAAGAAAAAGCAAGAGAGACAATAAAAGAATTAGAAGTGCAGGTAAGTAAGGTAGACGAGCGGATGAGCAAGATGGATGAGCAAATGCGAGTGACAAACGAGCTGATTCAAAAACAAACTAGGGTGCAGTATAGAACCAGTCAGCAATTACTGAGTGAGGTAGTAGAGTTAAATTCTAAAATAGATGTTTTATACAACCGGCAAGAATTTCATGCCTTAAATATGACAAAAAGTAAGGAAACGCAACATAAATTGCAAGAATTGGGGAGCAGGTTGATTCGTTGGCTAGATGATATTGATCATGTTCGTGCCGGGCTGGCTACTGATGCCCAGGACACTTGGGATATATTACTT
>CAZLTH010000027.1:9362-13542 GCA_964562355.1 uncultured Syntrophomonadaceae bacterium
TAGAGGAAGCAGACAGTAACAACTCATTTGCTCCTTACGAAATCATGGAGGTTATTAAAAGAGGCTATATATACAGCGACGGTCACATACTACGAAAAGCCCAAGTAATTACACTTAAGGAGGAAGAAACATATGAAAGATGTTAGCAAGGGAAACAGCAAGGAAACTTTTAGGCCGGTTGTAGGTATTGATTTAGGGACCACCAACTCTACCGTAGCTGTTATTAGCCAAGGGAAACCTCACATCATACCGGCACCAAATGGTGAAAAACTTATTCCATCAGTTGTCCTTATTAATACTGAAGGGAAAGTTATTGTCGGCAGAGATGCAGTAGCATCTTTAGTAGCTATGCCCAGTAGAACAATTGCAGAAGTTAAAAGAGAGATGGGTTCATCAGAAGGAATAAATATTGCTGGTAAAAAACTTTTGCCACAGGAAATTTCTTCGTTCATAATTAAAGAGTTGAAAGGGTATGTAGATAATTATTTTGGCGAAGGAGAGAAAGAAGCAGTTATTACAGTTCCTGCTCATTTTACTGACGAACAACGGCGGGCAACAAAACAGGCCGGAGAATTAGCTGGATTTGTTGTTGAGCGTATTATTAACGAACCAACAGCTGCTGCTATGGCCTTTGGCATAGAAAACCTTAGAGAAGATGGACATGTCTTAGTTTATGATCTAGGTGGAGGAACTTTCGATGTTTCTGTTATAGAGATGATGGATGGAATTTTGGAGGTAAAGTCTTCTGCCGGAAACAATCATCTTGGTGGAGGCGATTTTGATTTAAAAATTGTTGATTGGTTCGCAGAGAAGATGATTGCCAAGCATAGAGTTGATCCACGAAAAGATATTCGAGCAAGAGCATTACTCAAGGAAGAAGCGGAAAGAGTTAAAATATTACTTTCAACTGAAGAAAGTGTTGCCGTATCATTGCCCATAGTAACAGTTGAAAAAAATAAACCTTTTGGGTTGGAAGTCGTATTGCGGCGTGATGAGTTTATTGAATTTATAGATGAGATGTTATTAGAAACTATGGGGTGTGTAAAGTCGGCACTCGAAGAAGCATCTCTTATCGAAGCCGATATAGATGAAATATTACTTGTTGGCGGTTCAACACATATCCCACGAGTTTTTGAGTTGATTAAAAATATGTTTAATAAACAACCACGTAGGGATATTAATCCAGATGAAGCCGTGGCGCTAGGAGCAGCAGTTCAAGCTGGTCTTAAGTCGGGAGCATTATCTGAAAGTGGACTTATAGTTACTGACGTTGCACCCTATTCTATGGGGGTTGCAGTATTACAAGGTTGGCCTGGTTTTGCCGGACGTCCAGGAGGATTTTGTGCACTTATTCCTAAAAACACAACCATACCTGTGACTAAAAGCGAAAAATTCTGTACTGCTTCTGATAATCAAACAGTTGTAGAAATAGAAATTTTTCAGGGTGAAAATGAATGGACAAAGAATAATCACCATTTAGGGGATTTTTTATTAGAGGGTCTACCGCCTAACCAAGCTGGCGTGGAAGAAGTCGAAGTTACATTCAGGTATAATATAAATGGAATTCTTGAAGTATCTGCTAGATCTGTATCTACAGAACAAGAAATGAAAATTACTGTAAACGATGCGCTTGAGCGTGATTCGAAGGAATCCTACTCAGATAGTGTTAAGAAATTAGAAGATTTTTTGAGGGATGCTGCTAGCAGCTCAGCAGAGAGTGAAGAAAAAGAATGGGAAGAATTCCAAAAAATGTTGCAAAGTAGGTTTGCAGAAGAAGCAGAAGATGAGCCAGATGAAGAAATGACGTTAGAAGAATTAAGAGAAGAAGCAATAAGATTGAAAGAAAGAGCGAAAGCTTTATTGAGAACTTCAAAAGGTAAAAGGCGTTGGAAAATTAAGTCTGCAATTAAATTGCTGGAAAAATCAATGAAGAAGACAGATCTAGGAAAAATGCAAGAAGTACTTGATCAAGTAACTGATAAGCTGATTGAACTCGAACTTTAGGAGGGAAGCTATGTTTGAAAATATATTTGAAAATCTAATAGGCGGAAGGCGAAGAAAGAAGAAAGCAAAAGACAAAAATCTATATACAGTGTTAGGCACTAAATCAAATATTTCTCAAGAAAAAATAAAAGGGAAATACATAGAGAAAGTCAAAGAGTTTCCTCCCGAACAATATCCTGAGGAGTTTCAGCTTATTAGACGTGCGTATGATACTTTAAGTGATCCGCTTAAACGTAGCGATTATGATTTAGTGCATAAATATGGCGGTAAAATAGAAAAAAAGATGGATTTGGCAGTCGGATTATTATATCATGGTGAAATAGATCGAGCATTGAAATTGACGCAAGAAATTTTAGAGGCTGTGCCGAATAGTATTCCAGTGTGTTTATTTAGAGCAGAGATTGCATTATTAAAAAATGACGAAATTACATTTCAAGAGAAATTTGCACACGTGGAGCGACTAGCCCCACGAAACAGACAAGAAAGATTATTTTTGAAGAAAGCACACATGTTGTACGAAGAGGATTACTATGAACAGGCTTTAACTGTTTTGAAAAATAAACACCAATTATCGCCAGAAAATGAAGAAGAATACAATTGCCTACTTTTCGATGTTTACGAAAGGCTAGATAAAGGCGACGAAAGGTGGGAACTGGTTCAGACGATGATTCCTACATTGGAATCTCAACTTCCAGAGGACATCTATATCTTCATTAGATGGATCAATGCTATGGTTGATACGCAAAGATGGAACGAAAAATCAAAAATAAAAACACGTGTTAAAAAATTTTTAAAAAGTATCAGTGATGAGGACGATAGATGGATGGTTTTAGTTGGATTAGACAAAGAATGTACTGCCTACCTTGAAGTAAGGCGATATCGAGAGGTGGAATTATATACAGAGTTTATACGTATTTTTGATAATGGGGAAATGATAAAGCAGCGTTTAAACTATGCCAGAAAAATGGTTAACTTCACAAAAGAGTTTAATAAAATTGGACGAGATGAGGAAATTTTCCCTTTAGTAATTTTGCGAGTATATGAATTGTATTACGAGGAAAACTTCCCCGAACAGGATATATCTTATTTGCGGGATGGTATACCAAAAGAAGTATTAGCTGATTATGAAGAAATGGCTGAAAAAGAGTATCCTAAAGGGCTTAGAAAACTTAAGAGGAAATACCCGCTTATTTATGAGGCTTTTCAAGAAGAGTTGGAGGAAGATATTTAAACCTTAGAACTTTGAACCAGGGTAGTTGCTATAAATTTATACTATAGGAATTTTCTTTTTAAAAAAATATTAGACGCTGATTTACCCTGATTAGTATGATTAAATATGATGAAATCGTTATAAAAAAATATAAAAAATCAGCGCAAATCAGAAAAATCATATAAACCTGTGGTGAGTAAAGCCGAATCCATCAGCGTCTATCGTCTCTTAATTTATAAAAAGAGAGGAGAAAAAAATGAAGAATTTAGCAATCAACATGCTGGCTTTGCTTATTGTAGTTCATATATTGCCTGGGATAACTATTGCGAGTATCTGGGCTGGTTTCTGGGCAGCTTTGATTTTGGGGCTTGTAAATACCTTTATCAAGCCAATTTTTATTTTATTCACTTTGCCCTTAACTGTGCTGAGTTTGGGATTATTTTTGTTTATTGTTAATGGGGTGATGCTTTTATTAGTTGCTGCTTTGGTTCCCGGCTTTGCAGTTTCAGGTCTGTTTATAGCTATTATAGGAGCCTTATTATTGAGTATTATCAGTGGGGTTATCGGAGAGTTTTTAGATTAGGTACGCAAAAAAATAATAAAATAAACACAACTTGGTACAGGATAGAAAAAAGGTGCTCTCGTTGAGAGCACCTTTAATATTTTTTTTAACTTTTGCTTCTTAATCATGCTGTGGGGGATATGGTGGCCAGTCGGGATAGAAATCAGGGCAAATATGTTCAACACGTTCGCATTCAGGTGGTTGTGGGCAAAAACCATATGCTGGTATTAGTAGTTGAACGTGAGCAAAGATTTTCACTAGGATTAATTTGCCGATACAACAAATAATTTTGGAACGGATACAATCATTATATGGGTCGACAACTTCTTCCACAAAACACTCCAAGCACTCCAGGAAAATATCACATTTTTCGCTTAGACCATGCTCTCCTGCCCTACTCAAGA
>CAZLTH010000028.1:0-13529 GCA_964562355.1 uncultured Syntrophomonadaceae bacterium
AAGGTATTACTACCAGATTTCCTAATACCAAGTCAAGGGCTGAGCCCACCCTCCGGTATTTCAAGTTTATTCCCTTGGTTTCAACAACAAATACAAGGAAAAACCAGACGCAACACCAAGAACAACATGAGGCAGTGACCACAGGTAATGACCTGCCATTTCATTGCCTGTAAAGGGTGGATCGGTAATTGGATATCCATGAAAACCAATCCATAAAAAAATAGGCAAAATTTGAAGTAAAATAAGAAAACCCAAGTTTATGGACAGCAAAATCCTTGACAAACCCTGCTTTATGTTTTTCGCAGGCAACAAAGAAATTGCTCCGAAAAATACGCTACTCCATCCCCAGAATACTGTAGATTCTTTCCCATCACTAGTCATTCCGTGGAAGTCAAGAATATAGGTTAATCCAAGTACTATTGCCAGAACCCCGGAGAATACTATTACATTTTTCAAGCGTTTCTCATCATATTTCTCACCGGAAAGTTGATTCCACTTGCCATTGTTTAACAAGAGTCACACCCCCCATCACAGAATCAATAGCTGAAGCAAAGATATCCCATTCCTTTTTCTTTTCCTTCAGGTGCCCCCGACCTTTTTTCGTTATTTTATAATATCTTCGAGGTCGATTTTTTTCAGGTTTACCATCGTAGGCCGCAACAAAGCCCTGTTGTTCAAGGGTATGGAGTAATGGATATATAGTTCCAGCTTTTAGTTGGAAAGTATTATTGGATTTCTTAGAAAGCTCTTTAATTATTTGATAGCCGTATTTGTCTCCAGCTGTGAGGAGACTTAATATAAGCATTGCTGTACTTCCTGAAATAAAACTTTTATTAATTTTCATGCAAACTCACCCTTCATATATAGATTGACTATATATAATTATATATAGTCAATCTATATATGTCAAGTGAATAAAAAATGCTTTAATTCCTAATTTCTGAATACTTGCCTGTCTGCGTGCGACGCACAGGCAGGCTGGCAATATAAATTAGTTACCTTTGGCAATATAGACAGGCGGAGATTACATCAAATTCACCTGTTAGGAAATAATATTTCCAGCGAAGAAAATCGAGGAGGAAAGATATATGCACTCTTTATCTAGGGAAAGCCTTAATGCTCAAGAGACATTGCCTTCTTTTTATGGTGAAGATACTCTTGTTCTTCTGGCCAGAGATCCGTACTGGCTGTTTGCTTACTGGGAGCTAACGCCAGAAAAAATGTTTACAAGCTGCCAAGCAGCAGGGAAAGAAGTTTTAGATGAAGATTGCCAAACTTTAAGGATAAAAAAGTTTGGTCAGCAAGGAAAAGTAATCTCTTTTTTTGATATTTCACTGCCAGAAAAGAGTATTAGCCATTATATTAAGGTAGAAGAGGCCGACCGCACCTACCAGGTTGAGCTAGGCTATCTTTACCCGGAAGGATTATTTATCAGCCTTCTGACATCCAACGACTGCCATACCCCTCCTGACAGTATCTCCACTGTTATTGACCCGCACTGGGGTTATTTAAACTTCTGGCGGCAACATCTTTTCTGCCGTTCCCTTAAATCTAATTTAAGTTCAAGTGAGTTAATTCGCCGTGGAAAAAGGAAAGAGAAGAAAAAAGAACAAAAAATCCAAGAAGAGCCGGTCGTCAAGAAGGGGGAATTACTTCATGAAAAATAAAGGCTATCTCTGCTTGGTGTTGCATGCACACCTGCCGTATGTGAGACATCCTGAATATCCTTATTCTCTGGAGGAAAAATGGCTTTTTGAAGCTATCACGGAATGCTATCTGCCCTTGATAAAATCTTTAGATCAGCTCTCCCGGGAAGGAAGAAAATTTAGAATCACCCTGTCACTCTCCCCTTCTCTCCTGTCCATGCTGGCTGATGATTTTTTGCAAGAGAGATACATCAATTACCTAGAAAGGCTGCAAGAACTGGCCGCAAAAGAGGTCAAGCGAAGCAAGGGAGACAAGAACTTCCACCCGGTTGCCCTGATGTACCGCTCCCGGTTAGAGGAGATTTATCACCTTTACCGTGAACAATATGGCAAAAGCTTGCTTACAGCTTTCCGGGATCTACATTGCCGGGGAGTACTAGAGTTGATAACCTGTACAGCTACTCACGGCTACCTCCCCTTGCTCGGCATAAGTCGGGAAACAGTTTATGCTCAAGTAAAGGTCGGGGTAGATACTTTCCGGGAAAAGCTGGGGTTTTACCCACACGGTCTGTGGCTGGCAGAATGTGCTTACCAGTCGGGAGACGAGCGTATTTTAAAAGAAAACGGACTGCAGTATTTCTTTACTGATACGCACGGCTTACTCTACGCCTCTCCCCGCCCGGCATACAGTGTCTACAATCCTATTTTAACTCCAGCAGGGGTGGCTGTTTTCGCTCGAGACCCCGAATCATCCAAACAAGTCTGGAGCGCCGATGAAGGCTACCCGGGAGATTTTGATTACAGGGATTTTTACCGTGACATAGGTTTTGACCTAGATTTTGACTACATCAAGCCTTACCTTCACCCGGATGGCATCAGGCTGCATACGGGTCTAAAATACCACCGGATTACAGGAAAATCAGACCACAAGGAGCCCTACTGTCCTGAAACAGCTTACAAGAAAGCCACTCTCCATGCTGGCAATTTTATGTTCAACCGGGAAAAGCAAATAGAACACTTGGCAGAATCAATGGATCGACCTCCTGTCGTGGTCTCGCCTTATGATGCCGAATTGTTCGGGCACTGGTGGTTTGAAGGGCCGCTGTTCCTAGAGCACTTTATCAGAAAAGCCACCACAGAACAGGACAGCTTTTATCTTGTTTCTCCGTCCGATTATTTAAACCTTAACCAGCCGCTGCAACTGTCCACCCCCTGTTCTTCCAGTTGGGGAGATAAGGGTTATCATGAAGTATGGTTAAATGGCGACAATGATTGGATCTACCGTCACCTGCATAGAGGCACAGCTAAAATGACGGAACTAGCAGCAAACTATCCTGAACCTTCCGAGTTAGGAAGAAGGGCTTTAAACCAGGCTGCCAGAGAAATTCTGCTGGCCCAATCCAGCGATTGGCCTTTTATCATCACGGCAGGAACGATGGATAACTATGCCCGTGGTCGCCTGAAAGACCACATGATTCGCTTCAACCGCCTATACCAGCAGATAACAACAGGAAATATCGACATAGCATGGCTATCTGCATTAGAAGAAAAGGATAATATCTTCCCCGACATAAATTACCAGGTTTTCTCGCCCTTACACCTGACAGAAAAACTCCCACTGACAAAAAAAGCCGCATCTTCTTAAAAATAAAAGAAGGTGCGGCTTTTGGTTTGGGATTGAATGATTAACAGTTGATAGAGATTTAATCATGCGCCGGCGATATATTATTCTCAAGCCAATTTGTTAATCCCTCTTTTAAGAGTTTACCTGAAGATAATTCCATCATCATCTTATATGCTTCCTTTTCAGTAGCAATAATTTCAAAGCCATTTCTTCTCAAAAAGATATCCATAGCGACAAATGCTATTCTTTTATTTCCATCTATAAAAGGATGATTACTACACAAGTGATATCCATATACAGCCGCCATCTTTGTCAAAGTACCATGTAAATATTTTCCTTCAAAAGTTACCTTTGGTTGCTCCAATGCTGATTCAAGCAAGCCTTCATCTCGTATCCCAGAAGTACCACCATAAGTTTGAATAAGTTGCTCCTGAAAGAAGAGAACTATATCTTTAGGTATAAAAATAATATTTTTCATTTTGCCAGCGCCTTCAGTGTATTTTTATATTTTTCATTAGTTTTTTTAAAGCTGGCAGTCCATTTTTCAAATTCGGGATCGTAGGGAGTTAATGTGAAGCTGTCATTTTTTTCTACAACGTATAATGCTTCCCCTTCCTTAAGATTATATTTTTCGACAAGTTCTTTAGGGATTGTGAACCCAAAGCTATTACCTACTTTTCTAAGCTTGATAGTTTTCATGACACTCACCTCAACAATATTATAACATTTGTATTACATAATATGCAAGCGGGGGAAGGAAATAGGTCAAATTAGTTAAACAGAAAATACTGTACATTAAATGGGATTTGTTATAAAGTACTATTAAGAAAGTGGCTTTGCTGAAAAATAAAACAGAAAGGGGTGCCAGTGCACATGGATACTATAAAAAACAAAAAGATACTGTTGGTCGGCAATAATATTGTAGGAAAACAGGAATTCTCCCATGTAAAATATACGGCTAAATTAGAACTTGAAAAATGCTGCCTTGATTGGATAAACAAGTTGCAGTAGCAGTAATGTATAAAATAATGCCGTTTTGAAACAATAGCTCCATAAAGAGAAATCTGAAGGGAGCAGCCATGAGCAAGGAATGTTTTAAAAGAATCCCACAACATATAGGGATAATACCTGATGGCAACAGAAGGTGGAGCGAACACAACAACCTCGAAAAACATCAGGGCTATGCTTATGGCGTAACACTAGGTTTTAAGCTTTATGAGCTTATGCTGGAATATGGTATCAAAGAAGCAACCTTTTATGGGTTTACACAGGATAATACCAAAAGACCTAAAGTTCAAAAGCAAGCTTTTGTTAAAGCTTGTGTCAGTGCCGTTACTACTTTGGCCAATCGTGACGCAAATCTGCTGGTTATAGGAGATACAAACTCAGATATTTTTCCCCGGGAGCTTATTAAATATGCCAATAAACGGCTACCTTTCGGTCGTGGGCTGATAAACATCAATTTTTTGGTTAACTATGGCTGGAGATGGGATTTGCAACAAGCCTTTGACCGTTTTAGTAGTTATAAAGATAAAAAATTTAATCCCCTTGAGCATATTGCCTCAGCAGACATCTCCACGATGGATTTAATTATCAGGTGGGGCGGCAGAAGACGCCTCAGTGGTTTTCTACCGCTCCAATCCATCTATGCCGACATTTATATTATAGACGACTACTGGCCAGATTTCAAAAAAGACCACTTTCTAGAAGCACTTCGCTGGTATCAATCAACAGACCCTACGCTAGGCGGCTAAATCTCCATCTCCTCCCAATACTTCGTACCCATCCGCAGAGAGTAATAAAAAATAACGCCACTCAAGATTAAAAACAAGGCTCCACTTACTGCCATTCCTGTTGAGGGTGACCAGTGGTGTATAAAACGCATGAAGCCGAGATGCGAGTACACCTGCCCTAAAGCCAGCACCCCTAAGGCTACAATGTAATAAACAAAGGGCAAGATACTGCGACCTATGCGCAGAAGCAAGGTCACTGATTCTTCCTGCTGGCTGTAGCCCAGCATATCTAGAGCGATATCAAAAATATTCATTGTCCCGAACAATACAGACAATGCCAGCACAGAAACAACAATAACAGCAACACTACTCCCCGTGAAGATGTTAACCAAAGCTAAAGCCACTCCCCCAATGATAACTTGCGGTATAAATAACGCCAGCCAGTAACCCTGCAGAAACTCTCCTCTTCTGAAAGGCATGGTTTTAGCCAACACGTGCTGCTCCTTGAGAATCTTTTTGTCCTGTTTCTTCATAAAAGCAGCGGGCACGAAAAACATTGCCACCATACCAGAAACAAGAAATCCCAATACACCGATATGGAGCACTGCAAGCAGGACAGTCCAAGTTTCCGACAACTCCATCCTAGTGATTACAACCAAATAGCCAACCAGCATTGCCAGCATTCCAATAGCTCCCTGTCCCATTTCATAATTGCGCAGGGCTTTCTTCCATTCTGTCAGCACAAGATTAGCTTTTCTGCCATGCCAAATTTTTGACTGTTTCTGGGCACTAAAAGTTTTCTTCCGGCGATTTTTGCTGCGCCTACCCATATTTCCCTCTACCGTTTGCGACCTGTCGTAGCCAGCATAATAAACCTGTCTAGCTACCAGCATGGCAACGGCAAAGATAACCCCACTGCTTAAAAACAAACGTGCCAGTGGTCCTAAAGCAGCACCAACATCCCCTTGCAGAAAAGCAGTTAAAGCATTTACCGCTTCTGCTAGGGGGAAAATAAAAGCCAAAAACGGTCCCGCTTTTTCCAGCCAGCCAAATATCTGCGGCAACACTTCTTCACCACCCCAAATGAAGGCAAACCAGACCACAGTGCTCAAAGTGTTTATAACAGCTGCTGCTTGCATGATACGTTTAGCAGATAAAAACCGAAGCAAGAACATCGACAGAGAAATCCCCAGAGAAGCAGGTATAATCAAAAAAAGATATACCACTGGTAAAATAAATAAGTAGTAATACCAAGGAGCTGATGCCATCACTCCCAAAGATAACATGGACGGTAGACCAAAGAAAACTACGCTTGATAGCGAAGATTTAGAAAAATAGGTCATCTTAACAAAACGTGAAACAAACAAGGTCGCTGCCGCTACAGGAGTGGAAATTAAAAAGTTCAACTCGGGTGACTGGTAAAACTCCGGCTGGACTTCTTGCAACATCGCCCCCAGAATAGTAAAAGAAAACCAGACCAAAAGAAGATAAAACAAAAGCGTATAAACTGCCTCCGGCGACAACATGGGCATCGCTTCTGTCAAACTAAGGATAGCTGACCGAAAAATCGCAGTAAACCCAACCATAGCCAAAAGACCGACAGCCAAAAGACCGACCAGCAACATCCCTACAGAAGTAAACAGCTGTTTTTTTGTTTTCAGGTAGCTGTTTTTAAAGATAGCTACTTCTTTTTGCCACAATACTTGTAAAATACTCATAAAGTTTCCCCCACCTCTGTGGACAGGCCACCAGTCAATTCCAAAAAGAGATCCTCCAGCGTAGAACCGTTCGCAGCTGATTGTTCTTTGATCTCATCTAGTGTCCCTAATGCTATGATCTTGCCCCCATAGATTATACCTATGCGATCGCAAAGACGCTCCGCAATCTCCATCACATGAGTGGACATGAGAACAGTACCGCCCTGTTGACTCAAGTTACGAAAGGTGTCCTTGACTAGGCGAGCACTTTTTGGATCTAAGTTCGCTGTCGGCTCATCCGCCAAGAGAATCTTAGGCTTATGAATCAAAGCAGCAATAATAGCTGTTTTCTGACGCATCCCCCGGGAATACCCCTGTATCAGCTCATCTTTCTTCTCACCCATCTCAAAGGAAACAAACAGTTCCTCTATTCTCTCTTCCAGACTGTTTTCCAGCTGTTGTCCGGAAACATCATCTCCTCCCCGGTCCTGCCTATAAGCACTATAGATACGAGCAACAAACCGCACGAACTCAGTACCACTAAGTTTTTCATAGAGAACAGGGTTGTCCGGCACATAACCAAGTAAGGCCTTCGCCTCCACCGACTGTTTCACGATATCATAACCCCCAATAGCAACACTTCCCTCACTAGGTTTCAACAACCCGGTACACACCTTGATAGTAGTAGTTTTCCCCGCACCGTTGGCTCCCAAAAATCCAAAGATTTCTCCGGGTTTAAGTTCCAGATTCAGCCCATTAACAGCAGTAAAATCACCATAGTTCTTAGAAAGGTTTTCGATTTTCAACATAGTCGTTGCCAACAATTTATCTGCCTCCTTTTTAGTTAGTGACTGAGTGACTGAGTGACTAAGTGACTAAGTAAGACCAGTATTTGAATAGGCAGTACTAGCCAATAAGCCACTGAGTTACTGCACCATGTAATAATAAAAGCAATTTGAGCGAAATTTAACTTTTATGTAACCACTCAGCCTATTACTCTATCCGTAAAGTATTCTCAAAGTTGCCTGAGCTGTTGCAGCATATACCAAAGTGAGCCTCGATTTTATTAATCAAAAGGAGCGGAGAATCTTGAGGATAGCAATGTAATCTGTCTGACTAAGTGAAGCGAGGGGCTTGAGTCAACACGTCAGATTAGCATAAGCAAGCGGAGCAACAATCCGCATCCAAATGTTAGTTTGCCGTGACTTAGTAACACTGCCCGAAAGATTTGAGCACCGATACACATATAAAATCCAGCGAACGTGGTATTGCTGTAGCAGCTCTTGGCTAAGCAATTAACTTCTAACATTATAAAAGATAAATCTTAAGATTTACTGTGGAAAATCTTAAGATTTCCTTAAGATTGCCAAGCATTGAGTTGTAATTCCTTAAAATACCTTTTGTAAAACCCACGGTCTCTCGTTAACAGGCAATCAGCTTGTAGCCAGGCATGTGCCCCTATAAGAAAATCCGGCAACACATGCTGCCTCGCTGTAATAGAGTGTCGACAGTCAGGGCAAATCAACTTTGTTAAAAGCTCGCAGTTATTACATTGAAAAGCCGTAGTCCTATGCACATTGTAAACCTTCCAGCGAGTAGCCGCCTCTTTTAAAGTTTCTGTTTTAAGCCAATCTAATCTTATCCCGACATCTTCCATAAAACTATCTACTTCATCAAGGTCATTAAACTGGCTGGCGAGTTCACTGTAAACGATATCACAAACAATCAACAATCCTTGCGCATAGGCTTTGTCCAACAAATTTTTCGACTGGTGACAAAACTCAGCACCGGGGATCAAAACATCCAAAAATATATTTGTATCCACAGCTATAATCATACGCCACGCAACTCCTGCAGAATTTCATCAGGCTCTTGGTCCTCTTTATCTCCTAGATAGCCGACATATTGATTAAATGGCGATTCTTTGACTATTTTTTTGATCAGATAACCTTCCTTGGTTTCTTTTATTTCTATACTATCCCCCACCCTTAAACCCATTTTCCTTCGGATATCTATGGGAATCGTAACCTGACCTTTGGATGTGATTTTTGCTTTATACATTGCGCCATACTCCTTTCTCCTTAAAGTAAGGAATCCTGCTCCTTACTTTAATTGTAATGCCCTAGCCGCCTAATGTCAAGCTTCCCCCTCTCCCCAATTCACTCCCCATCCCCATCGTCTCTCCCACTTACTCACTGGCAAAACCACAGCTTAAATAGATGCAAACACCTGTCTATGTGTTCGGCGCATGCAAAATAATAAATTAACTTTTTCATATACGCTTGCCCTGAAAAAAACCGCCAGCCGTATTGACATCACACACAAAATAGTATAGTATAATTTGAGAGTTAAACGATAATGAATTTCAATGGTAGTCGATTTTTCTTATCATTATCATGCTCAACATACCAAACAAAAAATAAGGAGAGATAACAAAAATGCGAACAAAATCAATTTTATTAGTGCTGATGCTTGTACTGGGACTTTTCTTTATCCCGGCATGCGCTGACCAACCAGACGAACCAGCTGCTCCGGTTACAACTCCAGAACCTGCTACTCCTGAAGAAAATGAAGCTGTTTACAGCGGCACTGCTGGACGTATTACTGTTTATATGTCCGGACCAGGCAGTCTGGCTCGCCAGTTGGAAGAAGCTTTTGAAGCTGACAGGGGAGATGTCTTGGAAGTTCTGAATGCTTCCGGCGGTTCCTTGGCAAAAAGAATCTGGGCTGAAAAAGAAGCAGGAGAAATACATGCTGATGTAGTCTTGAGTTCCGAGCCTATCTTTTTTCTATCGCTTAAAAGAGAAGGTCTTCTTGAACGCTATGTATCTCCGGAAACTGCAGCTTTCCAGCCTCAATACCTGTTCGGAGATGGTTATTTCACTGCAGTCAACGCACGCTATGGCGTTATAGTGTATAATATTGCTAAAGTTACAGAAGACGAACTCCCCACTTCTTTCGCCGACCTGAAAGCTAGTCATTGGAACAACCGCCTTGCTTTTGCCGATGCCACACAGTCCTCCACGGCACTAGCTTTAAATGCCGGGCTCTATCAACTTTTTGAAAATACCTGGGTCTTACAGGAAGCGCTACAGGCTAACAATATAATGCTTCTTAAAAGCAACTCTGCTGTAGCCACAAAAGTCAAAGCAGGAGAAGTAGATGCTGGTATCATGCCACATGACGGTATTTTACGTGATATCAGAAAAGACAAGAAAGACGGCATTGATTCACCCTTGGCAATAGCTTGGCCAGAAGAAGGGGCGATAAGCCTGCAAAGACCTATCGGCATCATTGCCAATACGGCACGCCCGGCTGAAAACAGCACTCTGGCAAAAGAGTTTGTTGATTTTATCTTATCTGTGGAAGCCCAGGAAATTGCTAGGAAATTTGGTTTCATTTCTGTCAGAAACGATGTAAAATTACCTTCTGGCACACCAACTGAGGTAACTTCAATAACAGTAGATTGGGAGCATGTAAGTGAGCAGGAACAAGAACTTCGTACATCTTTTGAAGAAATCATGGGCGGCAACTAGTAACTCTGCTCTAGCTATAGGGGAAAATAAAGCGAGTGGTATAGTAGTCATTAGCACTTACTTTTTAGTAGCGCTGTTGGTACTATACCCACTCGCTACTTTGTTTTTCAGCAGTTTTGGTATTTCCAGCCATGCTTTTCAACCAACAATACAATCCTACATTAGAACTCTTACCACTGCCGCCAATTTTTCTGCCCTCAGCAACACTCTTTATATCGGTCTTTTTACGGCTTTACTGGCAACACTTTTTGGTTCTGTTCTCGCCTGGATAGTAACAAGAACAGATTTTAAGTACAAAAAATTTATCAAAATCAACGTTTTCTTGACCCTGTGCATCCCTTCCTATGTGTATGCTATTTCCTGGATAGATATCTTCCGGCGCAACGGCAGACTGGATAGGCTTTTAAGTAGCTTCTTGGAAGATTTGGACTATTACTTTCCCACTTATTCACTGGAAGCTGTGATTATAATCTTGGCAGTTAACCTCTATCCCATTGTCTTTATGGCTGTTTCCAACGCTCTGCAACACTCTAACCGCTCTCTCGAAGATGCTGCCATTTTAAGTGGTGCCAGCAGGCTAAAAACTGTTTTAACTATTTCCCTACCCCTGATAACACCTACTCTTTTATCAATCGGTCTTTTTGTTTTCAGTCGTGCTATTTCCAACTTTGGTGTTCCTGCTGCTATCGCTTTTCCAGCTGGGACAGAAGTTTTGACAACTCGCATTCTCAGTGCTTTAAATAATCTTGATCTGCAACTCGCCAATACAATTTCCGTCTTGTTGCTACTCCTGTCTGCCCTTATTTTTTACTTGCACGGTTATATCTTGAAAAACAAAAAATATACCACTATTTCTTCCGGCAGCGGAAAACCTCCCTTGATCAAGATAACATCCAAAAAATCTCTTATCACTGCCCTAGTTTTTTCGTTCCATCTTTTAACTACTCTTATCCCGCTAGCAACCCTGCTTTTAACCTCTCTCGTCAGAAGGACAGCTTTGCCCTTAAATTTGCAAAATATCTCTCTCGTAAATTACCTGAGATTGCCGGAAATACCTCTCGCCCTAAGAGCCTTCCAGAACAGCATCTTCTATGGAGTCGTTGCCGGCATAATTGCCATCGTCATTGCCTTAGGAATCATCTTTGCTGCCTACAAAACTAAATCCTACGGCAATAAATTTATCGAAGTCATGGCCTCCTTGCCGATGGCCTCTCCCAGCATTGTACTAGGTATTGCTGCCATACTGACTTGGGCAAGCTCATCCCTCAGAATTTATGGCACACCTTGGATTATCATCATCACCTATATAGCCCTTTTTATACCTATTGCTTTAAAAAATTTAACCGGCATTGTGCAAAATCAGGATATTAGTCTTGATTCTGCGGCGCGTATCAGCGGTGCCACCAAACTGCGCACCTTCAAAGATATCACCCTGCCGGCCCTTACCCCCGGCATAAAATCAGCCATGTTGCTCTCCTTTATTATAGCTTTAAGAGAAATACCTATTTCTTTGTTGCTTTTTGCTTATGGCAATGAAACCGTTGGGGTGCTGATGTTTACCGCACGTGATGACTTTGGCGGGGTGGAAATGGTCGCCGCCATTTCCATAATCGTAATCGTCTTTACTGCCTTGGCCAGAATTACTCTTGGCAGAATAGCCCAGAAACGCAAATCTATTACTAAATACTTGGGAGGTCTGTATGGAAACTCAAATTAAGGTTAACAACTTAACAAAAAAATACAACGATACAGTTGCTATCAATTCAATAAATATGTCCGCACACAAAGGGGAATTTTTGACCATCGTCGGTCCCAGCGGCTGTGGTAAAAGCACTTTGCTCAAAAGTATTGCCGGACTTGAAAAGCCAAACTCTGGTGAAATTTTCATCGAGGATAAAATGATTTTTTCAGCTACAAACAAAGTTAACCTCCCGCCGGAAAAACGAGAGGTAGCACTGGTTTTTCAAAATTATGCACTCTGGCCACATTTTAACGTATACAAAAACGTTGCCTACCCGCTTGTAATCAGAAAAACACCTAAAAAGATAATCCACACCAAGGTTCACCAGCACCTCTGCCTTGTGCGCTTGGAAGGCAAGGAAGAACGTTATCCGCACGAGTTAAGCGGTGGAGAACAGCAACGAGTAGCCCTAGCCAGGGCACTGATTATGTCACCTAAACTTCTCTTGCTCGATGAACCCCTCTCCAATCTTGATGCCAAGCTACGAGAAATAATGCAAGTCGAGTTGAAAAGAATTCAAAGAACCCTTAACCTTACTGTTATTCATGTTACCCACGACCAGGCAGAAGCCATGGAGCTGGCCGACAGAATAATCGTCATGAACAACAGCCAAATCGCACAGGTTGGTACTGCGCAGGAGATATATACCAATCCATCCTCCTGTTTTATTGCCAACTTTATCGGCAAAACAAATTTGATCTATAAAAATGGTGGCAATCCAGCCCATAAATCAAGCACCAGGTTGTTTGAAGAAATTATTTCCATCAAAACCCTAAACGCTACTTCCTGCTCCGCCTTATCCATCAGACCAGAAGAAATCAAGCTAAATAGCAGCCATGGTGAATTTAAAGGCACTGTCTTGCACATTGTCTATCACGGTGCCACCACCAACTATATCATCAGCTATGCAGGAGCAGAACTTGTCGTCCAAACCAAGTCAGACCTGGGCTTAAAAGAAGGAGATACTATTTACTTCTCCATAGGACGAGTTACCGTTTTCTAAGTAGTGTCATCGGAGTGTCATCGGGGACGGTTCTTTTTTGGATCTACTCCCATTGCATCCTATGCTGTCAATTCTTAAATTAAATTAATCCTTTTCATAGTAATCTATAACAGCTTGTCTGATATCTTCCACAAATTCGAGGGTAATAGTATAGCTAATTGCAAAGTTTTTCTCCGGATTCTTTTCAATAGAAGCTATGACGCTTTTGACAAATGCCCCTAATTCGTTATTATTTAAATCATCTGGGATCACGATGCCTCTTGACTTAATGAACTCAACACAATCTTCCTCACTCATCTCGGATAATATTGGTTTTTGTCTAATGGGGTTTTCACATCCAAGCATTGCAAATACTACTACACTTGATATTAATAATATTAATACCAGCACAATAATAAATGACTTTAATTTTTTATCCATGATATCACCTCCTTTTCATTAATGAGTATTTTCGAAAACTCTAAACCCTTTGTTTATAGACCCTCCGGCGAGGGCTTTTCTTTTTTCACCCACAATTTTTTCGCCCCTAATATGGATCCGGAATGCATA
>CAZLTH010000029.1:0-13486 GCA_964562355.1 uncultured Syntrophomonadaceae bacterium
ATACTACCGAAGTTCACTAACTTCTATACATATAGAGTTTACAGTTTACAGTTTACAGTTTACAGTTTATAGTTACAGTTGCGTTTTCTTTATTGATAATCTACAAAATCTCTTCCTTTTTCTACCTGCCTATACGGTGCACACAGACAGGCACTTATCAACTGGCAACTGGAATAAGTAAGGGGACACAACTCCCCTTAAAAGAAGGCGTGTCCCCTTAGGGCTTGTGATGAAATAAACTGTGCAATATTGCGAAGGATTTTCGTTCATAACCAAGGCGTGGAAATAGGCGCATAGCAGCGTTATGTAACTGTTTCCACAACGCAGGGTATGGACGAAAAGACAAGTAAGATTGTATAGGTTATTTAGGAACAAGCCCTTACTTATTATCCGTGTTCATCCGTGGTTTAAAACAACACTCTCAAACCTTAGCCAAACTTATCAACCAATCCTGCCACTAAAACAATAGCTATAGCTACAGGAGCAACATAGCGAATAATAAAACCATACCAGTCGCCAATATTGATGTTACCCTTAGGTTCATTAGCTGAAGCCTGAGCTTTATGCGCTTTCCAGACATAACCAACAAAGATTGCTGTTAAAAGAGCACCCAGAGGTAAAGCGATAGTAAAGGTTAGAAAGTAGTAAAAACTAAACAAGCTCATATCCAGAATCTTAAAATCGCTCCAAACATTAAACCCTAAGGCAGTGGGAATGCCTAAAACAAAAACTACTGCACCGAGTACTATAGAAGCATTAACCCTGCTCCAACCTTTTTCATCCGTTATCCAAGCAATCACAACTTCCAGTAAAGAAATGGCAGAAGTCAAAGCTGCTATTGAAAGTAAAAGAAAGAAGAGGAAAGAAAAGAAACTCCCCGCAAAAGGCATCGCTGCAAAAACAGCCGGCAAAACAGTAAAGGCTAAACCCGTACCTCCAGCAGGATCAAAACCCAAAGCAAAAACTGCCGGGAAAATAGCAAATCCAGCAAGAAGTGCTATGCCGGTATCAAGACCCACTATCCAAGCAGCATTATCTCCCACAACTTCTTTTTTACTAACATAACTACCATAAGTAATCATAGCACCCATGCCCAAACTTAAAGAAAAAAAGGCTTGACTGACGGCATTCAAGAATGTTTTGCCTGTAACAGCACTAAAGTCTGGCAGCAAATAGAAGGAAATACCAGCACCAGCACCAGGCAATGTTAGACCTCTTACAACCAAAATTAACAGCAAGACGAGAAGTGCCGGCATCAGAATTTTAACCCAGCGCTGGATACCTTGTACCACGCCGGAAGCAATAATCGCAATCGTAAGGATCATAAAAAGCGCATGCCATCCAAGAAGAGCTCCCGGGTTCGCCAAGTGTGCCCCAAGTATAGCCCCAAAATCCATTCCCGGAGCAAAACCCTCTATTGATTTAACCATATACGCCAATGACCAACCAGCCAGCACAGAATAAAAAGCTAGTATTACAAAACCAGCCAACACCCCTAATGCTCCCACCAACCACCAAGGGCTATCGGGAGCTAAAGCTTTAAAAGCACCTACGGGATTCTTTTGAGTCTCCCGACCTACAGTGATTTCAGTAACCATAATGGGATAACCTATAAACAAAATTATGGCTAAATAAATAGCTACAAAAGCAGCTCCCCCATTTGTCCCAACCATAAAAGGAAAACCCCAGATATTCCCTAAACCGATGGCAGAGCCGGAAGCAGCAAAAATAAAACCGATTCTAGACGTCCACTGTTCACGTTGTTTCATCAACTATAAAAACTCCTTCTCTGTTTCTTTAAGAACCTAACTACCCGAATTACACCATACATAAAAAATCCTCCCACTTACAACTATTATAATACCCTGTGCCTTTCTAATCACCTCCTAATTGGGAAGTGGGATATGAAGGGAAATTATATAAACTGTGTAGCAAACACAGAACACGAGTATATTCTACAAACTTTTTAAAAATCCTCTATTTCGAGAAAACTTCCATACTATAAAGATCTGAGTCTTTACAAGCCAGTGCCATACCCAAAGTAACCCAAAACAACGGCATAATCATAACTACTTCAACATTAAACAAACCTTGCGCTAGGTAAGCAAGCAACATTACAGTAAGCAAAAACCCTGTACCCTGACCAAACCGAAACAGACGCCAAATAACTGCCGTCAGAAAAAGAAGGTAGGCCAACAAGGCTCCGATACCCATGGTAAGTGCCCTTTCCAGATAAATATTATGAGCTTTATCTACCACTGATCTGCCTGGAGTAATAATTTGAGCATAGATCAAATGATCTGGCCCCAACCCGACCACAATCGCCCTAGGATATGATAACCACAACAAGAGCGTTTCCTGCCAAATAAAAACACGCTGCGAACCAGCCTCCTGTTCTGCCCGGACTGCTGCTAACATCTCCCCGGGAACCGTAAAGGCTTTACCCATCAACCTGCCATCTCTAGCAGGCACTAGGGTTATAGTAACCAGTGCAAACAGTACTAACAGTACTAACAGTGCATTGCGGCTGCTCAATCCGCCCAGCCAACCAGCTAAATGTTGGTTGGCTGGGCTTGGCAACTTTTTTTCTCCCCAAAGAAGATAAATACTAACAAGAAACAAAACAAGTACTCCGGCCAACCAAGCTCCTCGTGTCAGACTAACCAGCAGCCCGGCATAAATCAGTGCCGCAGATAACAACCAAAACCAGGTACGCCTTTGATACAGAAAAATAAGCATGGCCGCCGGTAATACAAAAACCATATAGGTGCCCAAAAAATTTGGATTACCCATCGTCCCAAAACTGACAAAGCCCGCTCGAAAAGGTTCATGTGGTACTAGGTTCAACCCATAATACTGCAAGACTGCCAGTAAGGCTACCAAGGTGGCTGTTTTTACCATCCAGCGCAGCAATGTTTCTATACTTTGCAAATTTAAAGTTCGCCAAGCCAAAAAAAATAAAACCACACAATACAAATCAGTGCTAAAACCTGTCCAACGCAATGGCGTTCCCAACCAAGCCGTCCTAGGATAAGGAGCCAAGAGAGTAGCTACCAGACCAAAAAACAAAAAAGCCAATAAAGCTACCAGCTCCCAATTTAGCTGATTAAAGCGTGGATTTAACTTAACCAGCACTATCAAAGCCAGAACAGCAGTTACAGCCAGCAGCAAATAACGTGGCGCATAAAAATAGCTAGGAGGCAAAGTAAAAACATTATTGCCTACAACAAAATCAAAGACAACAGGATTTGGTATCACCACTAAAGGATATATAGCCACGATAAACCAAAGTAGCCGGGAAGAAAGCCAACTACTTCTCCCTTCATCTATACTATTAAGATTCATAACAACACTCCTCCTCTTGGTCAGCCTACGGCTGACAGTTTACAGTTTACAGTTTACAGTTTACAGGGGTTACGAAGGTTATGGGTTCATGGTTGAGTGACGAGCTGTCTCCAACCCTACCTCGTCCACCCCCAACCCTCGTTAACCGTTAACTGATAACTGATAACTGATAACTGATAAATAACCATAAATTTCTAATTTCTGAGTACTTACTAATACTCCAAATCAGTTGCCTTTAAGAGTATCTATACATGGTATAATTCGACTTCACTTGATAAAACCCTGTATGAATCAACATTTTTTCTGATAAAAAATATTTGTAACTACTCAGCCTAAGAGATTAAGGTTTTTATAGTACATAGGTAACCGTTCACGCTAATGTGTCATGATTCATGCTGCCATGTCATTTCGACCGAAGGGAGAAACCTTCTTGTTCACGTTAAGATTTCTCCCTTCGGTCGAAATGACAATATGGGCGTAAGTAGTTACAAATATTTATTTTATTTTTTTAGAATTCCTATTGTCAAGTGAAAGAATTATTGCTATAATCGTAATTATGTTTCTATTGTTAAATTTTTTAAAAGACAAAATTATCTTTTTTCAAATTTTAATAATAGATAATATCCGGAGCCAAAAAATAACGGCTCTTTCCCAAAATAAACCTGCTAATATTTTTAAAGGAGAGGAAGATTGTATGGAAAAACTTTGGTTGAGACACTATGATGAGGGAGTTCCAGAAAATGTTGAGTCCCCCGATGTAACCCTGTTTGAAATGTTCCAAGAAACAGCCAAAAAATGTCAGGAAAACACTTTTGTTAAATTTATGGGGTTGAGTTTAACTTACCAAGAAACAGCAGATTTAATAGACAAATTTGCTGCTTCCCTAGCTAATCTAGGAGTTAAAAAGGGAGGAAAGGTAGCTATACATCTCCCCAACTGTCCTCAGTTTATCATCGCCTATTTTGCTACTTTAAAACTAGGAGCTATAATTGTCCCCTGCAACCCCCTGTATGTAGCCCGGGAGATGAAATATCAGCTAAATGACTCCGGAGCTGAAACCATTATCACTTTGACTCGTTTCTATGGCATGATTAAAGGTTTGAAAAAAGAGACAAAGATAAAAAACATTATTGTTACCAACATCAAAGATTATTTTCCCGGCAAATTAAAACTACTCTACACCCTTTTGAAAGAAAAAAAAGAAGGTGACCGGGTTACCTTGAAGAAGGAAGATTACAATTTTTCCAGTCTTCTGAAAGAAGGCAATCCAGCTGACCTTCTCGCAAGCAGCAACACACCTGATGACTCGGCCCTCTATCTATATACAGGCGGAACTACAGGACGCTCCAAGGGAGCTGTTTTAGCTAACCGTAATCTCGTAGTTAACGCCCACCAGCTTAAACACTGGCTAGGAAAAGTTAAGTTTGGCGAAAGCAAATTCCTGATTGTTTTACCACTTTTCCACTCTTTTGGCATGACTTTAGGCATGAACTCCGCACTTGCAGTAGGTGGACAAGTTGTTCTTTTACCTCGTTTTGACGCTAAGACGGTTCTTAAAACCATTCAAAAAGAGAAAATACAATATTTCCCTGGAGTCCCTACTATCTACGTTGCTCTAAATAACACTCCCGGCGTGGAGAAATATGATTTGACCTCTCTTAAAATATGTATGAGCGGGGGAGCTCCTCTCCCTAAAGAAGTACAGGAGCAATTTGAAAAAATGTCCGGTGCCAAAGTTACGGAAGGCTATGGTCTTTCTGAAACTTCCCCCGTTACCCATGTAAATCCCATTAACGGTTTCAGAAAAGTAGGTAGCGTAGGTCTACCCATGCCCAGCACAGTAATGAAAGTAACTGATGTTGACACAGGAGAAGACTTACCTTTAGGAGAAGTAGGGGAACTCTGCGTAAAAGGACCCCAAGTTATGAAAGGCTACTTAAACATGCCAGAAGAAACCAAAAGCGTCTTGAAAGACGGTTGGTTTAAAACGGGAGATATAGCTAGGATTGATGAAGATGGTTTCACTTTCCTTGTTGATAGGAAAAAAGACATGATTATTGCCGGTGGTTTTAATATCTACCCACGAGACGTGGAAGAAGTCCTCTTCACCCACCCCGCTGTCCAAGAGGCTGTAGTGGCCGGCATTCGCGACCCCTACCGAGGAGAAACCATCAAAGCCTATATCGTTCTCAAAGAAGGCGCTTCTGTAACCGAAAAAGAAATTGTAAAATATTGCAAAGAAAACCTAGCTATCTATAAAGTTCCCAAGCAAGTGGAGTTCAGAAAAGAACTTCCTAAAACCATGATCGGGAAAGTGCTACGCAGAGTCTTAAGAGAAGAAGAAGAAAAGAAACTACAAATGAGTAAGGCAGCAAGTCAGTAGGGGCAAACTCTACGGCTGGAAGTGGGTAAGCGGAGACGCACTTGCCCACTTCCTAGTTTCTCGGTCCCTCATCCAACTTCCTAACTCCTATCTCCTCGGTCCCTCGTCCAACTTCTAACCTCCCACTTCCCACCTCCAACTTTCTATGGTACAATTAGTTCCTCACAGAATTATAACAATTCGTAATCGGAGGGACAAATAAATGCCATCTACAAACCTTTATGCCTATAAAATAGGAAACAAGCTTTATCTCAATATAACCAACAGGTGCACCAATAATTGCTCTTTTTGTATCAGAAATTTTGCCGATGGGGTAAAAGGATATAACCTCTGGCTGAGCAAAGAGCCAACTGCGGCAGAAATTATCAAGATAATCGAAAACCCGGCAGAATATGAAGAAATAGTTTTCTGTGGGTATGGCGAACCATTAATCAGGTTAAAAGAGGTTATAGAAATATCTCGATTTATCAAAAGCAAAAACGGCACAGTCAGAGTTGATACTAATGGGCAAGCCAACTTGATACACAAAGCCTCTGTGCCGCCTTTATTAAAAGGAATCGTGGATAGAATCTCCATAAGCCTGAACGCTTCCAGCAAGGAAGAGTATAATAAGATTTGCCTTCCCCTTGAGCCCGATAAGGCTTATCCCTCTTTAATTGAATTTATTTCACAATGCAAAGAAAATATCAATAGTGTCTTCCTCACGGTGGTAAGCGACACAGGTATAGATATGGGAAAAGCCACAGAAACAGCGAAAAAACTTAACTTACCTTTGAGAGTCCGGTAAGGAAATACTTTCTCTCGTCCCCCCTCCGTTAACAAACCTAGCACTCAAAATAAAGACAATACCGGAAACAGCAGCAACAAAAAATAACGAAACAGTAAACGTACCTGTAATATCAATCAGTAACCCAAATAAAACAGGCATTGCCACTGGCCCGACATTAGCTAAAGAGGAAACAAAGCCAACAACACCACCTGTAGAATTTGCAAAACCCTTATGCTCAGCAAGTGCTGCTAAGGTAATTGTAAGTACGCCATTGATAATAAACCCGGCAAGAAAGATTGCTATAAATAAAAAAGACGCAGGAACATAATTGATAGCTACGATTGACAATGCCGCAACCACACCCAGTATAACCATCAATTTCCTCTTGTCTCCCATTCTGTCCGAAATAAAACCCACCACAGGACCAGCCAGAAAAAACCCTAAAGGGAGCAAAGTGGCCAACACCTTGTTAACTTCCTTCGTCTCCAAAAATTTTGGCATCCAAGTAGCAAGTGTATCGTAGCTACCCATAGCAGCCAGCATCAAAAAAAGCAAAACCCAGACATACCTGTCTTTTAGAATGCTTGTAAAATTACCTAATTTAACTGCTGGCTTCTCTTCCACATTACTTACAGCAAACCTCCACCAAAGCCCACATATAACTACCGCCAGAATGCTGTAGGCAAGCATAATCTCTCGCCAGTCCATTATCCCCAGTAAATAAGGCGTAATTCCAAGCGCCGCAGCATTACCAGCCGCAAAGCCAGCAACATAAATACCAGTAAAAAATCCGGCCCTCTTGCCATCTGCCCACTCTTTCGCCATTAAAGTTAAACCGGGCATAATTGCACCCAAACCAACTCCAAGAAAAATCTGGCTTAATAACAGCGTCAAATAAGAGGTGGTAAACGACCGTAACACAGCCGCAAGTGCAGAAAGAAGCAAAGCTACCTTGAAAGCTTTCAGATATCCGGTCCTATCACTTATTAACCCCCAAGGTATTCTGGAAAAAACAAGACTCAACATAGCTGCCGAGAAGATAAAACCAAATTCAGCATAAGACAAGTTAAGTTCTTGCATCAGTATTGTTGCCAGCGGCGCTGTAACAAATAACAACAGGTGTAACATAAACGCAATACTAAACGAGAAAGTGAGCATCAACAGGTAATGCTCGCTTTTTTTACTATTCATGAGCATATTTCCAAGCCTCTCGTATTTTTATTATAGTGCTAGAGCATTTGTCAAATTGCAAAAAAAGTTTATATGTTTCTTCATAGCAACCTGTGTTTTTATGAGCTCTAGTTGCCTCTTATTTGCCGCTAATAAAGATTTCCCAAGACTATTATCTGTTGAAACTATCACCAGTGATGGATATTTAGATGATCTAGACTTAATCAGTATTATAAGGTAAATATGACTCAAAGGTCAAGCTAAATTTGATGCATTTACCATATTTGACATAAGAAGGAGGTTGTTTCGAGGATGCTAAAAGGTGCTCCTTCTTTTTAAAGCAACTCTGTACTTTTGGCTGCCGTTTTGTGTACTTTTACTATATTTCTCCAATAAACTATTCATTTCACCTGCGATATTACTTAATTCAGCAGCAGATGCAGATACTTCTTCCATAATAGCTGTCTGTTCTTCTGTTGCTGCAGCTACACTTTGAGATGCCTCAGCAACTTCTTTAGTAGACGCAGATATTTCTTCGGTATTCTGATTTAACTCTTGCACTACCTCACTAATAGTAGTGAAGGATTGCCTTACTTCTTCTACAATCTGAGTACCTATAACTACTTTCTCTTTATTAGTATCTACGTCATTCAATGCTTGTTTAGTTTCTTGTTCTATGCCTTTAATAATCTGACTGACTTCTTCGGCAGCTTTAACAGATTCCTCAGCTAACTTGCGAACTTCCCCAGCAACTACAGCAAACCCCTTACCAGCTTCCCCAGCTCTTGCCGACTCTATTGCAGCGTTTAAAGCTAAAAGATTTGTCTGACTAGCAATGCTTTCTATCGAAGAAACAAAATCGTTTATTTTAGTTATAGACTGGCTAAGATTATTAACAGAAAAACCTACTTGCTTAGTAGCTATTTCTATTTCTGACATCGTACCCGTCACCATTACAATTTTTTCTTGCCCACTGTCAGCTTGTTTACTAGCATTATCTACTTTTTCAGCCACGACTTTAATATTATCAGACACATCTCCCACAGTAGCCGATATTTCATTTACACTAGAAGCATTCTCCGTAGCTGCAACAGATGTTTGTTCTGCCTGAGACATTACTTCTTGAGCAGTATTAGCTACTTTAGTAGCAGAGGCGGCTACGTCAGAGATTAATGATTTAATGTTTAATCGCATTTGTTCAAAAGCATTTGCTAACTGACCTGTCTCGTCTTTTGTTTCTGAGGTTATAGCGGTATTAAAATCACCCGAACCTAAATTATCAGCTGATGAAATCAAGTTTCTTATGGGAGTAGTTATTTTACTAGCTAAATACCAACCAAACAATAAAAGAACTAAACTAGTTCCTATGATTAGTATTATTACTTGACGAGTCAGTTTGTCGAGGGAAACAAAAAATTCTCCTCGTTCAGCTACAGTGACTATTATCCAATCTGTCAAAGGTATAGTTTTAAAATTTAAAATAGAATCCACTCCTCGGAAAGTATATTCTATTCGACCTACTTTCGCTGCTACAGCTTTCCGACCATAATACGCTATTTCATCAGGTATAAACTCACCTGGTTCTACCCACGATTCTAATAGAAGATCTGGACTCGGATGAGCAACAAAAATACCGTCTCTATCTACCACAAAAGCCCTGCCCCTTTCGCCGAATTTCATTTCTTCCATGAGAGGTACTAACTGATTAAGACCTAAACGAGAATGTAATATACGATACAGCTGACCGTCTTTATATATTGGTACAACTAGAGGGATTCTTAACAGGTCTGGATAAGCAGAGCTGAACCCCGGAGAAGCGAAAGCATGCGGTGCACCAGCTACAATAGCTTTGAACCAGTCTCTATCCCCTCTATAACTAGTTCTTTCAAAATCGGTAGTTTCTCGCCTATAACCGTCTAAAGTAACTATACCTAGAGTGATAATATTTGAGCCCATTTCTTTCTTTTCTTCTAATAAGCCCTCCAAATAAGTTAGAGCTACATTTATATCTTCGTCTAATAATACAGGTGACTTGCTCGCAACCCGTAAAGAATACAAATCTTTTTGTATTTTTAATTCCAATACTTCCGCATTATCAATAGCCTAGTTTTCCAGCCCAGTCAAAAGTGAAGCTTCTTGTATTTGACTAGCCTGGCGTAAAATAAAGAAACCACTGGCTGATAAGACCAATAATGCTACCCCTAATAAAATGAACACTTTAGCCTTGATATTGTTAATATTAATCTTCACTTAAAACTACCTCCTTGAATTTTATTACTTAACCCATACCCACCAAGCAACTTTTTCTACTAATTCGACATACTGTTAGTTGATTCCTCTTTTACCAAGAACCATGGGGACGATTTCAGGTATCCGGTCCTATCACTTATTAACCCCCAAGGTATTCTGGAAAAAACAAGACTCAACATAGCCGCCGAGAAGATAAAGCCAAATTCAGCATAAGATAAGTTAAGTTCTTGCATCAGTATTGTTGCCAGCGGCACTGTAACAAATAACAACAGGTGTAACATAAACGCAATACTAAACGAAAAAGCGAGCATCAACAGGTAATGCTCGCTTTTTTTGTTATTCATGAGCATATTTCCAAGCCTCTCGTATTTTTATTATAGTGCTAGAGCATTTGTCAAATTGCTATCTGGTTCAACCCCCCAAATACCTAGTCTAACTTCTTATAGATAGATTTGGATTTGCCACATCTGCTTCTTAATCAAAAACTCCTTCCACACAAGCACAAAACAACCCCGAATTGATTCGGGTTGACTTCATGTCACAAAAATCATACGATAGCTTCGTTGTTATGTCTTTGTGAAAGAATTGAGCTCACTTGAAAGAAGGAGGTCAAACTATATGACTACTTTTAGTAAATTGCAAAAAAAGTTTATATGTTTCTTCATAGCAACCTGTGTTTTTATGAGCTCTAATTGCCTCTTATTTGCCGCTAATAAAGATTTTCCAAGACTATTATCTGTTGAAACGATTGATAGCGATAGAGAGTTAAATGATTTAGCCTTGATTAGTATTATAAAGTAACCATGACCCAAAGGTCAACTCCAAACTTGATGTATTTTCCATATTTGCCACGAGAAGGAGGTTGATATAGAAGAGGGTAGTAAAAGGGAAGGGGTTATCATTGAGGAATCAATCTGAGGTAAGAAAAGTTTTGAGGTCAAATTATACTGGAACAATAAAAATTTAAGGAGGTAAAATGAGTTGCTGAAGAGAAGAAAATTAGGGGTTAGGCTAGTAAGTATGTTCTTGATGGTGGCTATGCTCTTTGCTTTGGTGCCGCCTGGGGTTGCGGCGCAAGTAAAGGAAAGAATTTCACCAGGAAAAGGTGCAGAGATTCTTCCAATAGCAATCCACGGCCAGATGTCTTTTGAGGATGCTGTAAAAATAGCTGAAGAGTTCTTAAGAAAAAATTCTGATGGCACACTTACGTTAAACATGCCTAGAAAAGCAATAGAAGCTATCGGGAAAGATCTTTATACACACCTACAAGCTGGAATTACTCAGACAAATATAATGATATCTATGGGTTATCTGGACTTTGATAGAGCTTTTAATGCAAACATAACAGAAAAATATCATCGTAGGGTGGCAACTAATATCTCTACTATGAATATTGACAAACAATTGAAATTTAACGAACAGTTTGATTCGTTCGATGTTTTTAGTGAGAGAAATACTACCATTATCAGCTCTACTTTCACAGGTGTAACGAAAGTAGTATTTTTTTGGTGGGGGTATAGACTTTATTTAGATGATGAACTTACAGATCTTGTTGTCCTCGGAAATAGCTTCGTAGCTCTTTGGAGCACACTTATACCCGGAGCAGGAAAATTTATAGCTGTAGCGCTTGGGTCAAACTCTCTTCTTATTAACCATATTAATAGGCATAACAGAGGTATCGTAGCAATATTTTGGTGGACAGAACTCAGATATATACACTCTCAATAAGAAAGACTTTTTATCTTATTAACAGAGTGGGACAACCCATATTGGTATCAATATTTCTGAAGGTTGCTCAGTGCAGACAAAAACAATACCTGCACTACTTCTGTCAACTTTAGTTCAAGAGAACTTCAGTTCGTGATTTGAAAATTTAAGGTAACTACACAGGTTCAAAGCTTAGGGGTGCACGGTTGAGTTAACGAAGGTTGGACGCTTTGAAGATAGAGCGACTAACCGTGAACCAAATAACCCGGGCAGTGGTTCGTGTGTTCATCAACTATATCAGAGAACATAAAGAACTCAAAGCCCCCCAACCACAAACTGGTGAGGAGTCCAGTGGATAGTGGTTTAGTCCGGGTCCGGGAGTTCGGGGTCAGCCCTTGACTTAGGACAATTTGCTGTAATTTCTTCATATTTTGCTTAACACCTATTATTTCTAATGCCCCCTGAAGATCTGTTGAAGAACTCTAACATGTTCTTGACCACAGTAGAATAGCCAATGTCTCCACGAACTATTCTATTGTTTATTGTATAATAAAACTACCGGGAATTGCAAAGTAAAATTCCCTAAAGTTGCAGAGCAAAATTACCTGTTTTTGCAACCACCTAGTATCAGTTTTCATCATACAAAGAAATGCTTATCACCAAGACTGGACCAGATATGTACATATCACACAGGACCCCGCCAATTTTGCGTGGTATTGGGCTGGTCGTACTGTTATGAGTGTTGTTGTAATTGGTCCAGATGGCGTGGGGTTTGAAGATGTTTCAGAAAACAAGCATTGGGACTTCCATGACATTTCCGGTCTCATGCAAACTGCTATCACTAATTATAGGAGATCTCTGGGTTCTTTTTAGTCTTAAAACCCAAGTTTGGCGACATTTCCTCTAAACTCTTATGTACCCTTTATATGTTTGGAGAATTATTACGCCAAACTTGGGTGAGTTTGGGTTAAGAATTAAAATCCAGTGAGGAAAGGATTTTTTCTTATTAATCAATACAACATATTATCTGAACTAAAAAAACAAGAAGAGCATGTGAAATTGTTTTGGGTTCATTGGTTTTTTGTAGTGGTCCTTACAATCGTTATGGCACTACTGATCAGAAAGGCCCTAATCGATGGGCAGTGGACGTTCCCTTTTTTAAGTACCTTCTTCTTTTTATATATGATGGTTCTAAGCTTAGCTGTTGTATTAAAAGGTTATCCTTCTTATCATCTTTTTGATAAGGGTATACAGCTTCGTTCCTTTCTATGGCGACGAACAATTCCGTATGAGCAAATTGAGGCTGTAACCGTGCTTCCTTTCAAACAATTACACTTTGGGCTTCGCTGGGCGATTGATACACACACCTATCATGTGGGAATATTTCCGAGTGAAAGGTTTGGCACAATAGATGTGGTTTCTAGTTCTTATACCGACCAAGCGGTGGTGTTAGTGCTCAAAAAAGGACGCCCTGTGCTTTTTACCCCAGCTGATCCGAACAGAATAGCGGAAATGATTGAAGATAAGTCAAGAAGGGGAGAAGTGGAACCATGGGGTAAAAAGACACTACCCCGAATTTAAAAATCTCATTACATGGCGAATATAACTTTTGAAGTCACCTAAATCTTGCTATAAAATCTCATAAACTTCTTTGCTATCAACATCATAATACAAATGAACGACCCTGTTTCTAAATTTAGTCATCAAAATATATTTCTTAAGACTTATTTCGTCAACAACGCCTTCTTTTTGCAATATTAGAAAAGAATCTCTCCTGCTTTTGGGAGTCTTAAGCCGTAGCCTAGCAATAATATGATTTGCTATATCTACCATAGCTTCGATCGAAACTTGCAAAAGGTGCT
>CAZLTH010000030.1:0-7697 GCA_964562355.1 uncultured Syntrophomonadaceae bacterium
CCTCTTGACCTCTTGGTCTTTTAATCTCGTGTGAAAGGAAGATTTCTTTGGCTAAGATAGCTTTTTTATTCCCAGGGCAGGGAACTCAATATATTGGTATGGGCAGAGAGCTGGCAGATGAATTTTCTGTCGCCCGGGCAGTTTTTTCTTGTGCAGACGAGGTGCTCGGCTTTAATTTAAGCCAAATTATATTTTCCGGCTGTCCGGATGTTTTACAAAAGACAGAAATTACTCAGCCGGCAATATTAACTACCAGCATAGCCTGTTTGGCTGTTCTTAAAGAACACGGTGTTGAGCCAGATGCTGTGGCCGGGTTAAGTTTGGGAGAATATGCGGCTCTGGTAGCGGCAGATTCTTTAAAATTTGAAGATGCTTTGCCTTTGGTACAGAAGAGAGGGCAATATATGCAGGAGGCAGTTCCTGCTGGTACTGGGGGAATGACGGCTATAATAGGGCTTGACCGGGAAGATTTGCTGGAAGTTTGTCATGCAGGCAGAGAGTTTGGGTTGGTTGAGCCGGCAAACTTTAATTCTCCTGGTCAAATCGTCATCTCAGGAGAAAAAAGAGCTTTGGAAAAGACTGCTGATCTGGCGCTAAAAGCAGGTGCGCGCTGCGTTATTCCCTTGAAAGTGAGTACGCCCTTTCATTGCAGTATGCTGGCAGGGGTGGAAGATTCCCTAAAAGCAGAGCTGGATAAGCTGGTAGTAAAAGAAGCCTGCCTGCCTTTAATTGCAAATGTAAATGCAGACTATGTTTACAAGGTGGAGGATATAAAAAAAGCTCTCCTTAAACAGGTTAGCAGGGTCATATTGTGGGAGGATTCAATGAAGCAACTTTTGCATGATGAATTTGATTTGTTTTTCGAAGTTGGTCCTGGTAAAACTCTCACTGGCTTATTGAAGAAGATTCAGAAAGAAGTTGCTGTGTTTCCCGTGGGAGATAGGAAAAGTCTCTCTAAGGGAGTTTCCTTTTTTCAGAAAGGAGAGGTTTGTGTTGCTCAAAGATAAAGTTGCTGTGATTACTGGTGCATCTCGTGGGATAGGAAGAGCCATCGCTCTAAAAATGGCTGCGGCAGGAGCGAAGGTAGTAATTAATTATAATCGTCATTTGACAGGAGCGGAAGAAACCTTAAACACGGTTAGGGAGGCTGGGGGAGAAGGAATTATTATACAAGGAGATATCTCCCTCCGAGAAGACTGTGTGATTTTGGCTAAACAAGTTCTTGCTAAATTTGATAACATTGATATACTAGTGAATAATGCAGGTATCACTCGGGATAATATTGTTGCCAGAATGAAACTTGAAGAATGGCAGCAGGTTATCGACATAAATTTGACAGGAGCTTTTAATTGTACACAAGCTTTTATGCGACCTTTTATAAGACAAAAAACAGGTGGGAGCATAATCAATATTAGTTCAATAACAGGTATTACAGGGGCTGCCGGGCAGGCAAATTATGCCGCTGCCAAGGCCGGTTTGATTGGGCTTACAAAATCACTGGCGCGTGAGCTTGCCAGCCGAAAAATAACGGTAAACGCTATTGCCCCTGGGTTTATAGAAACCGAAATGACAGCTGTTTTACCTGTGAAGACACAGGAAAGCATCTTGCCCCTTATACCTTTGGGTAGGACAGGTAAGCCGGAAGAAGTTGCTGCCGCAGCGGTTTTCCTTGCTTCAGCAGGTGAGTATATTACAGGTCAGGTTATTTGTGTCGATGGGGGATTGTCTATTTAAAAAAGGAGGTGTGTAAGTATGGATGTATTTGGGAAGGTGAAAACTTTGGTAGCAGAACAGCTTGCTATTGAAGAAGAAGAGATTAGTCTTAAAACCACGTTTGAAGACATTGATGCTGATTCACTGGATGTTGTAGAGTTGGTCATGTCTATAGAAGAGGAGTTTGAACTGGAGATATCTGATGAAGAAGTAGAAAAAATCAGAACTATTGGAGATATTGTTAAGTACATAGAGAAACGGTTATAAAGACGAAGAGACGAAGAGATAAAGAGGCGAAAAGGGGTTACGAAGTTACGAATTTGTGAACTCGGCGAGTATAACCCAGCAAGTGTTGGCTGCTTGCGGATTAAAAAGCCGCTTTCTTACATTAGCTTGACGAGATACTAAGCCCTCCTCTCTTCATCTTTTAGTCTTTTTTACCTCTTAACCTCAGAAAAAAACAAGTAGGTGATTTTTCCATGAAAAGAGTTGTGATCACAGGAGTTGGTGCTGTTACCCCTATCGGGATTGGCAAGAATTCTTTCTGGCAGGGGTTGCTGCAAGGCAGGAGCGGTGCGGATCAGATTACCCATTTTGATACGACGGGTTTTACTACTACTATCGGAGCTGAAGTTAAAGATTTTCAACCCGAAAAATATTTAGACAAAAAAGAGCTCAAAAGAACAGATCTTTTTGTTCAATATGCAGTAGCAGCAGCTAAAATGGCGGTAGAAGATTCCGGAGTGGATATCGCTAATACAGAAAACGGTGAGAAGACAGGGGTTATTATCGGTTCAGGTATTGGCGGCATTCAGACTATAGAAAAGCAATACGAGGTGTTAAGGAAGAAAGGGGCCCGCCGGGTAAGTCCGTTTCTAGTTCCCATGCTCATAGCCAACATGGCTTCCGGCTATGTTTCTATTGCTTTAGGTCTAAAAGGACCAAACAGTACAGTAGTAACTGCCTGTGCCAGTGGAACCCATGCTATTGGTGATGCTTATAACATAATCCGGCGTGGGGGAGCAAAAACGATGTTGGCGGGCGGCTCGGAAGCTCCTTTTACAGCTATTGCCGTGGCAGGTTTTTGTTCTGCTAGGGCACTGTCCACTCGTAATGATGAGCCGCAGAAAGCGTCCCGTCCTTTTGACAAAGACAGGGACGGTTTTGTGATGGGAGAAGGAGCAGGCATTGTTGTCTTAGAAGAACTTGAGCAGGCACAAGCACGTGGGGCAACAATTTATGCGGAATTAATAGGTTACGGTATGACAGGAGACGCTTATCACATCACAGCACCTGAACCGACAGGAGACGGGGCTATTCGCTGCATGCAAGCAGCCTTGTCAGATGCCGGTCTTGAATCTCAGGAAGTAGAGTACATCAATGCCCATGGTACTTCAACAGAACATAATGACAGAATTGAAACTATGGCTATCAAAACTGTTTTTGGCAAGCAAGCCTATAAAATACCTGTCAGTTCCATTAAATCAATGACGGGACATCTTCTCGGGGCTGCCGGAGGAGTTGAAGCGGTAGCCACGGCTTTATCTTTATACCATGAAATCATCTTGCCCACTATTAACTATGAGCATTCTGAACCGGAATGCGATTTGGACTATGTGCCGAATAGGATGCGTCAGCAGTCTTTTCAAGTGGCATTGAGTAATTCCTTTGGTTTCGGCGGCACAAATGCTTGTTTACTGTTTAAAAAATGGGATCGGAGGGAAAATGCTTGGTAGGTTCTGAAAAACTACTCACTGATTTAAATCTCTCACAAGCGGAAAAACCTCTTATTGACCAAGCTTTGACCCATTCTTCCTATGCTTATGAGCAAGAAGGGAAGAACAATCTTTTACATAATGAAAGGTTGGAGTTTTTAGGGGATGCGGCATTGGAGCTGGTGATAAGCGAATATTTTTTCAATACTTATCCTGATTTTCCAGAAGGAAAACTGACAAAATTACGGGCAACTGTGGTGTGTGAAGATACTCTGGTTAAGGTAGCCAAAAAAATAAATATTGGGATTTATTTAAAGTTAGGAAAAGGCGAGACTGCCAGTGGTGGGGCCAAACGTCCTTCCTTACTCTCTGATGTTCTGGAAGCAGTAATAGGTGCTATTTATATAGCAAAAGGTTATCAGAAGACCAAAGAAGTTATTCTGGAACTTTTTAAGGAAGTTTTTTTTGCTCTGGAAAAAGGAATGTTAAAGCGTGATTATAAAACAATTATGCAAGAGTATATGCAGGAGAAACGATCTATAACGCCTGAATATAGAATTATTGCCGAAAAAGGACCTGAACATGACAAGATTTTTACTGCTCAATTTTTGTTGAATAAGAAAGTTCTCGGTGAAGGTTGCGGTAAAAGTAAGAAAGAAGCTGAACAAGAGGCAGCACAGCGAGCTTTTGAAAGGTTGGTAAAATGAAACTCAAAAGACTGGAACTTTTTGGGTTTAAATCCTTTGGGCAAAAAACAGAACTGGTATTTCAAGAAGGAATTACAGCTATTGTCGGTCCTAACGGTTGCGGCAAAAGTAATATTGTTGATTCCTTTCGCTGGGTTTTAGGAGAGCAAAGCATTAAATCACTGCGCGGAAACAGGACGGAAGATGTTATTTTCAACGGAACTTCGCAGCGAAAACCGTTGGGGATGGCGTCAGTTTCCATGACCTTTGACAACGAGGACGGTGCTTTAAACCTAGAGTTCAAAGAAGTAACTATTACTCGCCGTTTGTATAGAACAGGGGAAAGCGAATATTTAATTAACAAAGCACCAGCACGTCTAAAAGATATCGTGGAATTATTTCTTGATACGGGTATAGGTAAAGAAGCTTATTCGATTATCAGCCAGGGTAGAATTGATACTATTATAAGTAATCGTCCTGGTGAGAGACGCCATATCTTTGAAGAAGCGGCCGGTATTTCAAAATACAAGCATAGAAAAAGGGAAGCGGAAAGACGTTTACTAGAGACAGAGCATAATGTTTTGCGCATAGGAGATATTGTTGCTGAAAACAAAGAACAGTTGCTTCCACTGGAGGAACAGGCTGCTAGGGCTAGGGAATATTTAGCTCTTAAAGCCAGCTTGGACAAGCTGGTAACAGGGCTGCTTTTTTATGAGGGGAAACTTCTAGAGAAGAGACTGGCGAAGCTAGCTTTTAATTTGGGTACAGAGAGGGACAATATTTTAAAAGAGATGGGATTTTTACAAAAAAAAGAAAATATGCTGACAGCCCTGAAGTGGAAGTTGGAAAAAACAAGAGAGCATCTACAAAAAAAACAGGGCAGTGTTTATGATATAAGTAAAAACAGGGAGAAAATTCATGGAGAACTGGAACTGGTAAAAGAAAAGATAAACAGTAATGAAGCTAGGTTGCGCAGGAACGAAGAGGAAAAGATAAAGACGGTAGCAGAAATAGATGATTTGTATAAACTGCAGGCAGAATTAATCGTAAGAAAAGATAAAATAACACAGGAAGTAGTTCAAATCAAACTTACCCTCAAGCAGACAGAGGAAAGAGGACAGGTCTTAAATAAGGAAATAGGTGTAATTGAAGTATCTGAGCTGCAAAAGAGATGGGAAAAGCTACAGGAAGAAAAATTTAGAAAAGCAGCCAGTCTGGACAGTGCGGTGGAGAGGAAAAAGCACTTACAGGGAAAAATTGCAGAAATTGAGACGCAGATAAGTTCTATGTTACTGACAGCAGATAAAATAAAAATAGAGTTAGAGTTAAAAGGGAAAAAATTAAGCAGTATACAAGCAGGAATTACAGAGCATAGAAGGGATATAGAAAAAAATCGTCAGGAAAAGGATGATTTGCTGGCGATTATTTTACAAAAGGAAGAGTTGTTAAGAACATTAAAGGAAGAGTCTAGGGCAGTAGAGGAAAAACACAGAATTTTGCAGGAACTGGAAAGCAGTTTTGCTGGTTATTTTCAGGGAGTTAGGAGCGTTTTACAAGCCAAGGCTAGGGGTGAAAGTCGCTGCCGGGGGATTCATGGTACGGTAGCTGATTTGCTGGAGGTTTCTTCTGACTACCGGCTGGCAGTAGAAACAGCTTTAGGCAGCAGTTTGCAGAACCTTGTAGCTGAAGATGAAAAAGCGGTACAGGAGGCTATTGCCTTTTTAAAAGAAAGACGTTCCGGTAGAGCTACTTTTTTGCCTCTTACGGTAATCCGAGGTAAAACACTGGAAAAAGATCAAATCAAGGCTGATATTATCGGGATAGGTGTGGAATTGATCCAGTTCGAGCCTCGTTACCAGGTTATTATGCAATATCTTCTGGGCAGAGTTTTGGTCTGTGAGCATTTGCCGGCAGCTCAAAAAACAGCCCGGCTAACCTCTTATAAATTCAAGACAGTTTCCTTGCAGGGTGAAGTGATTTTTGCAGGAGGAGCAGTCGCAGGGGGGTATAGCAGGAAAAAAGAAACCTTTCTGCTTTCCAGAAAACAAGAAATAGAAGCTTTAAGGCAGAAACAAGAAGGCATCTCCGGACGTTTAGATACTCTGGTAGACGAACTGGTAGCGCTTAAAACAAAGGAACAATATCTTAGCGACCAGATGCAGAAAAGTGTTGTTAAAAAAGAAAACCTACTGATAAATTTGCTGCACAGGGAAAAAGAAGCAGAAAACAGCAAAACAGAACTAAAAACTATTATTAGCCGTCTTGATGACCGGAAACAGACTCAAAAAACATTGCTCGTTGAATTAAAAGAAACAAGCGACAAAGAAAAAAAATGGCAATCAGAGCTAACCCTGTGTCATACGAATCTGGCAGAATTAGAAGAAAAGCTGACGGTAAGTAAAGAGAAACTGGCAGTGGGGCAAGATTCTTTGTTTGCTTTGCAGGAAGAAGTCACCGAGGCAAAAGTTAAATTGGCGTCAAGGGAAGAAAACTTAAAAAGTATTCTAGAGAGACTTAACGATATAGGAGGTAAAGAATCAGAGGAAAAACTTGCTTTAGAAAAAATAAGTCAAGAAACTAACCTTTTGCAGTCAGAGAATACTTCCTTGCAAAAAGAAATAGGGGAAAGAGAAGCTAAAATAGCTGAGGTTGAGAGCAGGAAAGGATTGCTGGTAAAAGAACTAACTACCTTGCAGTCAGGACAAAGCGATATTAATGCTGAGATTTTAAATAGTGAGCAAGAAGCAGAGAAAGTGCGCCAGAATTTACAGTCTTTTAAAAGAAAAGAAGCTAAGCTGGAAATTCAAAAAGCAACGATAGATACGGAATTTGCTATCCTTTGTGGCAAACTTCAAGATGATTTTAGGCTGGATTTTGCAGCTGACTTTCCGTCAGAAGCACTGTCGCTATCTAAAAAGGATGCTGTTAGTGAAATAGAGATTCGGAAAGAAAAGCTCGCCCTTCTAGGGGATGTTAATACGGGTTCTATAGAAGAGCTAGCAAGAGTACAGAAGCGACTTGATTTTTTAGAAGAGCAAAAAGAGGACTTATTATCAGCACAGCAAACCCTAGCTAAAATCATTGCTGAGATTGATGTTAAAATGAGCACAAAATTTCGGGAAACTTTTAACCTTTTAGCCCATGAATTTTCAACAGTTTTTCAGAGGTTGTTCGGTGGGGGCACAGCTTTTCTGGAGTTGGTAGACAAAGATAATCCTCTGGAAAGTGGCATAGATATTGTAGCTAAACCTCCTGGCAAAAAGCCGCAACATATTTCTCTTTTATCAAGTGGGGAGAAGGCTTTAACTGCAATTGCTTTACTTTTTTCTTTTTTATTGGTAAAACCAGTACCTTTTTGCCTTCTTGATGAAATTGATGTATCATTGGATGATAGTAATTTAGATAAATTCAGTAGTTTTCTGAAAGAAATGTCTAAAAAAATTCAATTTATAGTGATTACCCACCGTAAACAGGCTATGGAAGCAGCTGATACTTTGTATGGTGTAACTATGGAAGAGGCAGGAATCTCTAGGATGATTTCTATGAGATTTAAAGGGAATGGTGAGGTAGTGACTGAGTGACT
>CAZLTH010000030.1:7797-13362 GCA_964562355.1 uncultured Syntrophomonadaceae bacterium
CTAGGATGATTTCTATGAGATTTAAAGGGAATGGTGAGGTAGTGACTGAGTGACTAAGTGACTAAGTGACTAAGTAAGGACGAGGTGTGATGGGGGCTTGGTGAGTGACGAGAGGAGTGACGAGAGTAGTGACTGAGTGACTAGGTGACTAGGTGACTCAGTAAGCAAATTGGGTAATTGTTGGTTGCTAGTTATCAGTTGGCAGTTGATGGTGGGCAAGTAGGGGCAATCCCTTGTGGTTGCCCGAGTGGGCTTTCCAGATTTAAGTTGGAGGTCAGGGTGAGAGGGGAAAAATGGCTGTGCTGAGAAAATTTATTACTGGTCTTAAAAAAACTAGGGAAAACTTTACACGCCGGGTTGATAACCTTTTTCGTAGGAATAAAATTGATGAAGAATTTTTTGAAGAGCTGGAAGAAATCCTTATTTCTGGGGATGTCGGGGTAGAGCTTACTTTAAAACTGGTGGAAGAAATAAGGGAATATGTGCGAGAGAACAGAGTTACAGATACCGCAGAAATAAAAATGTTTTTGAAAGAAATATTGGTTGCTAGGATGTCTAATGAGCAGGGTCTTTTGCTGGCTGAGAAGTCACCCACTGTTATTTTAGTTTTAGGTGTTAACGGAACAGGTAAAACTACAACTATCGGTAAGTTGGCCTATAAATTCAGAAAAGAAGGCAAAAAAGTTATCTTAGGGGCAGGAGATACTTTTCGAGCAGCGGCTATAGAGCAGCTAACGGTCTGGGCTGATAGGGCAGAAGTTGATATTGTGGCACATAAGACAGGGGCAGATCCCGGGGCCGTGGTCTTTGATGCTATTAATGCTGCGGTGGCTCGTCATGCAGATATTGTTTTATGTGATACAGCAGGTAGGCTGCATACAAAACTTAACTTGATGGAAGAATTAAAGAAAATATCCCGGGTTGCTGCCAAGGTTTGTCCGGGTGCGCCACATGAAACCTTGTTGGTACTTGATGCCACAACAGGACAAAATGCTATCGCCCAAGCAGAAGTATTTAGCCAAGCAGCAGGAGTAACTGGTTTGGTTTTAGCCAAACTTGATGGAACTTCACGCGGTGGGATTGCTGTTGCTGTCAGGGATAAATTAAATATCCCTGTTAAGTTTATCGGAACAGGAGAGAAACGTGAAGACCTTCATTCCTTTGATGCGGAAGAGTTTGTGGAGGCTTTATTAAACATCTAAACAAGGAGGAGCAGCCTTTTTAGGCTGCTCCGGGTGAAACTAACATTTCTCTTTTTTGTTGCTACAACAGTTTTCCACTTTTTTTCTTTTTCGATAAGGTTTACATCCCTACCTAGCTCACTGCCAAATTCCTCGTTAATGTTAACATTGCTTTTTAGTTTTTTGTTCTTGTTCTTTTTTTCTTTCTTTTTGTTATGCATTTTAATCCTCCCTTACAAAATTGTTATTACTATTTTAACCTCTTTTTAAAAAATTACACATTATTACCCGGGTTCAAGGTTCAGGAGTTCAAGGTTCACGGTTGAGGTAACGAAGACCGGGCGGTTTGAAAATAAGGGGACTAATCCCAAACCGTTGAACCGTTGAACCGTGAACCCTGAACCCGGGAACAGAAAGGAAGGCTTAAATGAACAAGCAGGAACTAGGAAATAGGGGCGAAAAAGTTGCTGCCGCCTATTTAAAGAGGCAGGGTTATAAAATAATAGCTTTTAATTATCGCTGTGTTTTAGGAGAAATGGATATTATAGCTACCGAAAAGGATGTGCTGGTTTTTGTTGAGGTCAAGAGTAGAACAAACTTAAACTATGGTTATCCTCAGGAAGGAATTACTCCCAAAAAGCAGCACAGATTACGTAACATAGCTCAGTGCTATTTGAAAGAAAAAGGAATAAGAGACGTTTCATGTCGCTTTGATGTGGTAAGTATCCTTTTTGACAAGAGAAAAGAGCAGCCCAGATCAATTGAATTAATCGACAATGCTTTTTAGCGAGGAAAAGATATGAATTATAGCCAATTTATCAGGGAAATTAAAAATGGTATGACAAAGCCTTTTTATTGTTTTTACGGTGAAGACGATTATTTTTTAACAGAAGGGCTGAAAGTTTTAAAGGCAACTTATCTTGCAGCAGATGGAGAAGTTTTTTTATATCGTGACCTTGCCATTCCAGACCTTCTAGAAAAGGCGAGAGCTAGGGATATGTTTACTACTAGAAAAGTAGTAGTCTTTAAGACAGCTGCTTTTTTAACAGATAAAAATGTCACCAATGTAGAAATGCTATTTAAATATTTACAGCACCCACCTGTGGATAGTTGCCTAGTTGTTTTTGCTTATAAAATTGATAAACGTCGCAAGATTTTCAAGCACCTCCTGAAAGAACGAATGCTTTATGATTTTTCTCTTTTCAAAGGCAGGCAGCTTTTGCAATGGACAAAAGAAAAAGTGAATCTCCTAGAAAAAGATATTTCCCATGAAACAGCAGAAATGTTACTGAGATGGACAGGAGAAAACATGAGCCTCATCGCTAGAGAGTTGGAGAAAATATCACTCTACTTAGGCGAAGAGAAAGAAATCAGACCAGAGGTCTTGCGATTGCTGGTTAAACGCAGTTTCAATGTCAGTATTTTTCAGCTGGTGGATTTGCTGGGTGCCAGCGGCCGGGAAGAAGGGTTAAATATTTTAAAAGAGATGCTTGGGCAGGGAGAGCCACCTTTGAAAATACTTTTCATGATTTCTCGTCAACTGCAGCTTCTCTACCAGACAAAAGAATTTCTAGAGAAGGGGTTGCCGACCAAAGAGCTCTCCCGTCAGCTGGCGGTACCTCCTTTCGTAGCTACAAAGTTGATACGACAGGTGCGAAAATTTACTACTCCTGCACTACTCCAAGCCTTACAGTCAGCCGAGAAAACAGATTATGCCATCAAAACAGGTCAGACCCCACCTGCTTTGGCTTTAGAACTTTTAGTGCTTAAAATATAGTTTTTTGAGTGTAATCGTGTAATCGGGGACGGTTCTTAAATGGATTGGTTGTAAGGTTTGCACCTTAAAACAGCTCAAATACCACTGTACAGAGGAGATCTTTGACTGTATGTCCTGCGATGTTCCTCTTGGAATAAGCACTCGTCTACTTGAGAAGGGATGGAGAGATGTAGGATATGATAATAAAAGATATTACAGAGGGAAATATAGAAGATTTATGCCAAGTGTGCGTACCGCCGGCGAAGAAAGAGCAGCCTGACTGGGTAAAAGGTGCAGGAGAGAAAAAGAAGTGGGCTGTTCAGATGTTACAGAAATGGGGCTCATTTGCTAAAGTAGCTTATGCAGATGGTATCCCAGTAGGAATGATTCAGTACAGGCCTATCCCGGGGGAAAGAATTATTTCCATTGATTGCATCTATGTTTCTAGGGATAAATACTGGCATAAAGGGGCTGCAACCCAGCTCTTTTCCAGCCTGATGGAGGACTTGAAAAAAACCCTAATTTGCTTTGATAATAAGCGAGCATTAGCACTCGTGACTAAGACCTTTCCTAGGGAAGACCCCGGTCAATATTCTGCCTATAACTTCTTTAAAGGGAAAGGGTTTAAGCAGGTAGGTGAAGAACAGGATTATTTATATTTTCCCCTAGAGGCAGGTTTTACTTACCAGCCTATTAGGAAGGAAGAAGTTGAATATGTTCCTCAAGAGGAGGATAGGGGGCGAGTTTTGCTCATCTGTGGTCCTACTGGCTGCCCGGGTACCTATCCCCACTTTTTAAAAAGAATGGAAAGGTATATAAAAGAAGTAGACTCAAAGGTTCCTATCCATTGGCTTGATAGCTCTAAGGACCTAGAAGAATTGAAAAAGCGCCATATTACTACGGGAGATTGTATTGTGAATGCCACGTATATAAAATCCTTCGTGCTTGATAAGGAAAATTTTCAAAAAGAAGTTCGAGTTGCGCTGGAAACTAAATAAGAAGTCACAGGTGGGGCGCCAAGGGGACGCTTTGCTTGCCACAATTGACCGGAAGTTTGACTGCCAAAATATATTGAACCCTCAGCTTTGCATGTGCTATAATTACTGACAGGTGAAGGTGGTGATGGTTGGCTGGTAGGGGATAAAATATTTGCCCGAATCAAGGGTGAAAAAGGGGAGATAGAAAATTAATCTTCAAAAAATAAACGATTATATTGCAAGCTTGTACAGCAGCAAAGAAGATATTAATAGAGAAAGATTTCAGGAAATGGCTGAGCTAAAGGATTTTATGCCAGTAGTAGATGATGATGTGGCTAGACTATTAAAACTCTTAATAAAGTTAACACGGCCGGATAACATATTAGAAATTGGTACAAGCATTGGCTATTCAGCTACTTCGATGGCGCAGATAGCCAAAACCTATGGCGGAAAAATTGTAACTATTGAGTATGATCAAAGATTAGCAGAACAAGCTAAAGTTAATTTTAAACGAGCAGGAGTATCTGAAACTATTGAAGTAATTATTGGTGATGCCAGAAAAATAGTTCCGAATTTCAATAACAAGTTTGATTTCATTTTTCAAGATGTAGACAAAAGATTATATCCGCTTTTATTCGAGGATTGTGTTCAGCTATTGAGGACAGGTGGCTTATTAGTAGCAGAAGATACACTCTTCCCTGTAATAGACTTAGAAGAAAAATGGCATTACCTAATACCAGCTATTGAAGAGTTTAACAGGCTAGTTGTTAATGATGAAAGACTAGAAAGCACAATACTCCCAATAGGTGACGGTGTGACTATAGCCTTAAAGAAATAAATACATAAAAGAAAACCCATTTAAGGGGAGAGATATTATGAACAAGAGGTATGAGTGGGTAGATAATTACATGTTGTCAAAGGCAGGAATAGTGAAGGATTATAAGGAAGAGTGGGGATGGGATAGGTACTTGCTGAAGAACAAAATGATAGCAGCATTATGTGCTGATAAAGAGGGTAAAGAGATTATCACTTTAAAAGGTGAGCCGGCATATGGGGAGCAACTTAGAAAGGAATATAGCGATATTGTTGCAGGGTACTACATGAATAAAAAACATTGGAACTCTGTATATTTAGATGGTGTAATCCCAAATGAAATTTTAAAAAAGATGATTGATCAATCTTGCCGACTGATTTTAAATAGTCTTAGCAAGAAAATACAGCTGCAAATTGAAGAGGAGCACAGTAATGATTGAGTCAAGATGTGGCATAATTTGTACTGAATGTAAATACAGGGAGGGGAGTATGTGCGTGTGGATGACATTGTATTAGAAGCAAGAAATCGACTGGAAAGCTTAGTAAAAGAGAATGGGTTGACAACAGGTAAAGTTAGAAAAATTTCTTCAACCTTGTATAAAGTTATAGAGGATAAAAGTATTGATAATGTCCTTACACTTTGCGAAGAATTACTTGCGGAGCACGAATGGGCATTAGGTGTTATTGCCTACGATTGGGCTTATAGAGTTAGAAAACATTACAATGATAAAACTTTTGCAATTTTTGAACGGTGGCTCAAAAAATATATTACTGGCTGGTCAGATTGTGATGATTTTTGCACACATGCTTTTGGTGAATTACTTAGTCAGAATAACAC
>CAZLTH010000031.1:0-13006 GCA_964562355.1 uncultured Syntrophomonadaceae bacterium
CAATCGAAAACAGCAGAACGAATAGACTTAAAAATATTCCTAACCAAAAAAGACCAGATTCCACAAGTTTTCTCCTCCTTTTACATGTAAGTTATTTAACCGATATCTTTTTCCATTTTATCCATGAACAGAGCCCAGACAGCACCAATTAGAGTTGCTCCCAGCCAGCTGAAAATTACTAGCCAGAAGTAGTGGGTAGGGAAACCGAAGGTATAGCTTGTAACATAAAAGGCGGGAGATTCCCCGGCAAAAAAAGCATCCTTGGCTATGATAAAGAAACTGCTGATCATTCCTCCTGTGAGAACTAAAAGGACAAAACAGATTACGGTTACCCAGATTTCCATACGATAGATACTACGCCAGTCTTTCATTTTTGCTCCTCCTTTACAAAATTTTTTAAAAAGTCAAAAAATAAAAATTTTCTTGATGTTTCAGCCTCCTCCTTTATTCCCTGTGCAAGCGTGAGGAAAGATGGAACTGCTTGGCAGGAAAAGTTGTATAGAGAAACTATTTGAAAGAAAACAGTTAAAGGAAGAAATATTCCCTGCTTTTTTTATATTCTGTATATTATTAAGAGTTCCTGCTTTCTTTTTTGTTTTTTAATAAAAAATTTTGAAAGAAATAGAATCATGCTTCATAGTTAAAAAAGGCAGAGAAGAAAAGGAGCACGTTCCTTTTCTTCTCTTGATGCTACACTCCTGCTATCTGTTACTAGTTGATCGCAAGCCCTGCTTCTGTTGCTTCTACCTTGATTGTATCACCGGCTTTATACTTGCCTCCCAGTACGGCTAAAGATAATGGATTCTCTAGGAGTTTCTGGATAACTCTTTTTAGTGGCCTGGCTCCGTAGAGAGGATCGTAGCCACGGTCGGCTAGGAATCGTTCGGCAGAGGGGCTTATCTCAAGTGTTAGCCCCTGTTTATCCATCCTTTCGACCAGAAGTTTAAGCTGGATAGCTACAATATTAACGATATTTTCTTTGCTCAAAGAGTGAAAAAGCACGGTTTCATCAATCCGATTTAAAAACTCGGGTCGAAAATGCCTCTTCAACAGCTCTGTAATTTTTTCGGATAGCTCCTTTTGATCTGTGCAGTCAGCGAAATATTGGCTACCCAAGTTGGAAGTCATGATGACTACGGTATTTTTAAAGTTTACAGTACGTCCCTGGCTGTCGGTCAGGCGCCCGTCATCTAAAAGCTGTAACAGGATATTGAAGACATCGGGATGTGCCTTTTCGATTTCATCAAAAAGAATGACGGCGTAGGGGCGGCGACGGATGGCTTCTGTAAGCTGCCCTCCCTGGTCGTAACCTATATAGCCGGGAGGTGCTCCCACCAGTCGGGAGACAGCGTGTTTTTCCATGTATTCGCTCATATCAAGCCTGACTATTGCTCGTTCATCGTTAAACAGCTGGTGCGCTAGGGTTTTGGCTAGTTCGGTTTTGCCTACGCCGGTAGGTCCTAAGAAGATAAAAGAGCCTTGTGGCCGGTCAGGGTCTGCGACACCTGCCCGGGAGCGACGGATAGCATCGGCTACAATCTGCACAGCGTGGTCTTGTCCGACTACTCGTTTTTGCAGAAGTTCTTCCAGTTTAAGTAGTTTTTGCAGTTCTCCCTGCAGCATACGGCTCACAGGAACGCCTGTCCATTTAGAAACCACTTGGGCGATATCTTCCTCATCTACTTCTTCTTTGAGCATGCGGCTAGTTTTTTGCCCCGTAGCCAGGTTGTCGTTGGCTGTCTGTAATTCTTTTTCCAGCCCCGGCAGGGTGCCGTAGCGCAGTCTAGCCAGCTCTTCTAAGTCTCCTTTTCTTTCGGCGGCGGCTTCCTGCGAGCGGGCGGCATCAATCTGTGCTTTGATGTGGCGGATTCCCTGGATTAATTCTTTTTCCTGTTTCCAGTGGGCTTGTTTGGCCCCATGTTCTTCTTTCAGGTTAGCGATTTCTTCTTGCAGGTTTTCTAGCCTTTCTTTGCTGGCGGCGTCATCTTCTGTTTTCAGTGCCTGGACTTCCACTTCTAGCCGTCGCAGGCGGCGGGTAATGGCATCAATCTCTGCCGGCATGCTGTCAATCTCAATACGTAATCCAGAGGCAGCTTCATCCATTAAGTCGATAGCCTTATCAGGCAGGAAACGCTCGGTCAGGTAGCGGTGCGACAAAGTAGCTGCTGCTACCAAGGCACTGTCCTTGATGCGTACACCGTGGTGAATTTCGTATTTTTCTTTCAGTCCCCGGAGGATGCCGATGGTATCTTCTACGCTGGGTTCTCCGACATAAACCTGCTGGAAGCGCCTCTCTAGGGCAGAGTCTTTCTCAATATGTTTTCTGTATTCATCTAGGGTGGTAGCCCCGATGCAGCGCAACTCGCCTCTAGCTAGGGCCGGTTTAAGCATATTGGCGGCGTCAACAGCCCCTTCTGCAGCACCTGCACCAACCAGAGTATGTAGTTCATCGATAAAGAGAACTATCTCCCCCTCTGCCTGGGCTACTTCTTTGAGCACAGCTTTTAGCCGGTCTTCAAATTCGCCCCGGTATTTGGCTCCTGCCACCAGTGCCCCCATATCCAGAACAATCAAGCGTTTATCTCGCAAACTTTCCGGCACGTCCTGGTTGATCATGCGCTGGGCCAGACCTTCGACAATAGCTGTTTTACCCACGCCAGGCTCACCGATGAGCACGGGATTATTTTTGGTGCGACGGGAAAGCACCTGCACAACCCGACGTATTTCTTCATCCCGACCGATTACCGGGTCAAGCTTTTCCTGTCGGGCGCTGGCAGTCAAGTCATGCCCATATTTTAGTAGGGCATCGTACTTGTCTTCAGGATTCTGGTCGGTGACCTGCTGGCTGCCACGTATTGCTTGTAGAGCCTGTAAAACTTTTTCGCGTGTTACCTGTGCCCCGGCAAGCAGTTTAGCTGCTTCGGAACCAGTTTTTAAAATCCCTAAAAGTAGGTGCTCCGTGCTTAAATAAAGGTCTTTTAAAGATTCAGCTTCCTGCCAGGCTGCATTAATGGTGGTTTTCAAATCTCTTCCCGAGTAAACTTCTCCTCCTTGCCCGTGTACCTGTACCCGGGGCATTTTTTCGAGCATAGTTGTCAGCTCTTTTATCAGCAGGGAGGGGTTTGCTTCTAATCCGGTCAATATTTTTGCTACTATGCCTTCTGGTTGCTGGAGTAATGCCAGTAAAAGGTGTTCTGTCTTTAATTCCTGATGGTCATATTGTTGGGCCAGATTCTGGCTGGTTTGCAGTGCTTCTTGTGACTTTACAGTAAATTTGTCAAGCCGCATTTTCTTTTCTCTCCTTTCCGGTCTTATTTGCCGGGTTAAAAATCTTTTCACGTATATCTTCTTTGCTTACTTTATTCAACTGAGCATAGAGGTCTTTTTCTTCTGGAGTTAGATTTTGCGGCAGGGTGATTTGCAGATGAACCAGCATATGGCCTCGTTTCCCCTGGCGATCTTTCATGCCCAAACCTTTCAGACGGAGCAGCTTCCCGGCGTTGGAAGCAGCTGGAATAGAGAGATTGATACTGCCGTTCAGAGTGGGCACCTTCACTTTTCCGCCGAAGACAGCTTCCGCTGGTGACACAGGCAAATCCAGATGTATATCTAGGCCATCCAGGCGAAAGAGAGGATGTTCTTTGATGATGATATGCAGGTAGAGGCTGCCATCAGCACCGCCGTTTAGACCAGGCCCCCCTTTACCACTCAGACGCAGTTTTTGCCCGCTTGAAATCCCTGCCGGAACTTTGACCTTGATAGTTTGCTTGTTGACTATAATCTGTGTTTGTGTGCCGTGGAAGGCTTCCTCTAAAGATATTTCCAAGGTGGCTTCTAGATCGGCACCGTCTTGGGGCATGCGATAAAATCCCCGATGAGTGGAAGTGTTTCTACCTGAAAAGGCTTCTGAAAAATCATCTTCCATTGTAACCTTCTCTTTCATAAAGTTATAAGTATTAGTATCATTGGCAAAGATATTTTTAAAAAGTTCATCCCATTGTCTCTGGTCTGTTGCACCGCCTGCTTGACGATAGTTTCTGCCGGGAGCTCCTCTGGCATCGCTTCTTCCCTGTTGTGCGGTAGCTCCATTTCTGACATAGGCCTCCCAATCCGATCCGAAAGTATCATAATGACGGCGTTTCTCTTCATTACCTAGAACTTCGTAAGCGGCAGATATTTCCTTGAATTTTTTTTCAGCTTTTTTATCGCCCGTATTTTTATCCGGGTGATACTTGGTGGCCAGTTTGCGATAGGCCTTTTTTATTTTTTTAGTAGCAGCTTTTTTGTCCACTCCCAAAACTGCATATAAATCTTTTTGTGGCATGAAATCGCTCCTTTCTTTATCTAGTATCTAATAATCCAGTTCCCCCAGCCGTTTTTTAAGTTGGATAATCATCTTGACGCCGGCTAGGTTAACTCCTTTTTCTCGTGTAAGGTGGCGGATAAAGGTTACTCTTTGAATATCTTTTTCACAGTAAAGCCGGATATTTCCCGGTGTGCGAGCCGGCTCAAGTAGCCCCGCTGCTTCATAGATACGCAGGGTTCTAGGATGAACCTCCGCCAACCTAGCGGCAACGCTAATAATGTAAAGACCTCTTTTTTCACCAGTCATATTATACCTCCTTCAAACCACCGAACCACCGGGGACGGTTCTTTTTTGACACGGCTCCAGGTTCTAAGACTTTCTGATTCACTCGTCACCTAATGGTTAATTGACAGTTAATAGTTTCCCCAATGCAATATATAACATAACACTAGTAACTGGTAACATGATGTAACTATGTATAGCATATAACTTAACAATAATATTGTCAAGTAAAACCATTGGGGAAGGTTCTTTTTTGACACGAACATAGGTTTTTGCAGTAATATAGGTGAGAAATTTTTTGACTATTTCTAATTTCGTCCTGACTTACTTGCCAAACTTCGTTGCGCTCCATCCCCACTTACTCACTTACAGCCGTAGAGCCTGCCCCATTCGGCTGAGTTTACCTTGAGCGTAGTCGAACGGGCTGACTTAGTAATGACTAAAAAACAACTTGCACAAAAACACATAGTAGTATAATTTGAGACAAGAGACCCATTCGACTCGCAAGCTCGCTCAGGGTGACAGGCACGGCTAAAATGTGGAGATTATTTTTTAGTCATTCCTTAGTCACTTAGTCACTTAGTCACTTAGTCACTTAGTCAGCAGGAATAAGAGAGGAGGTGCTAGAAGTCCTAGAGTGGTAGCGAGATTATAGTAGAGATGAGGGGAGAAAATGTTTCAGCTGGATAATGTACAGTATAAAAATATTTTGAAAGTGGATAATTTGCATATACCAGCAGAAAAAATAACCTGTATCACGGGGGAAAGTGGTGGGGGTAAGACTACTCTGCTACGCTTGCTGAATCACATGATTTCCCCCACTGCCGGAAAAGTTTTCTACGAAGGTAAAGATATTATGACAGCCGATCCTATTGAGCATAGACGAAAAGTAGTAATGCTACCGCAAGTTCCGGTTATTTTCCCGGGTAGTATAGAGAGAAATTTAAATATAGGGCGTTACTTTGCGGCTAAGGAGCCGTTACCGCTAGAAGAGCTGGCAGAAATCCTAATACGAGTTAAATTATTTAAAGAACTTTCTCGTCCGGCAGAAGAATTGTCGGGCGGTGAGAAACAGCGGTTGTCTCTGGCAAGGGTGCTTATTATGGCAGCAGAAACCCTTCTTTTAGACGAGCCTTCTGCTGCCCTAGACGAGGAGACAGAGAAGTTGATTATGGAAGAGCTGGTTCTTTATAGCAGGGAAAACAAGAAAACCCTAGTTATGGTTACACATGCTAAGGAAATGGCTGTTGCCCATGCTGATTTCAGAGTTGCCATAAGTGAGGGGGAGGTTAAGGAAGGAATAGAGATGTCCTCTACTTATGTGGAAAAAAGTTCGGTGTGTTGTCATAACCACAAATAATAGGTAAATAGGTAAAGAGGTTAAAAGGTTAAGAGGGGAACGAGGTTAAAAGATTAAGAGGTTAAAAGATTAAAAGAGGTAGAAAAACCCCATAACCCCTTTTCGTCTTTTTATCTTTTAACCTCTTTGTCTATGTTGTTAAACTGCAAACCGTATAGAAAGGCGAGTGTATAAATAATGCCTGAAATACCTGAAATGATTGAGATCAACTTGTTGCGTCTGTCGGCTGCCTATGTTTTTTTGCTTATTCTTTTGGTAATGGTGCGCAGACAGGGTATTGGTCAGGAGAAAGAGATTTTGATTGCTTCTCTGCGCATGACTGTACAGCTTGTTATGGTAGGTTATGTGCTGGTTTTCGTTCTGGATCAGAGGCATTTCCTTTTTTCATTACTGGCCTTGGCAGTGATGGAGACTTTTGCTGTTCGTAATATTTTCGCACGTCTTGGCGCAAAGCTTTCTAAGTCCTTGCGACGAGTGATTGTTTTTGCTATGCTGGGAGGGACATTGACTAGTCTTTCCTATTTTTTGCTGGTGGTACTAAATTTGATACCTTGGTATGATGCTCGTTATTTTATTCCTCTGGCAGGAATGATTATCGGCAACTCTATGACAGGAGTGGCTTTGGGGGCAGATCGTCTGCTGAATGGTATGAAAAATAGAAAAGGACAGGTAGAGGCCGCTCTTATGTTGGGAGCTTCTCCTCGTGAGGCTACCAAAATTATTGTTAATGATGCTTTTGCGACTGCTATTTTACCGACCGTCAACTCTATGGTTGGCATGGGGATTGTTTTTTTGCCGGGGATGATGTCTGGACAGATTATTGCCGGCATATCACCTTTGACAGCTATTTCTTACCAGATTGCAATTATGATGGGGATTTTGGGTGGTGTTTCTTTAGCGGTTTTCATGATGGTTAAATTTGGTTACCGCACTTTTTTCAATACTAGGGAACAGCTGTCAACTGTGGATTGAAAGCAAATTACAGTAATCAAGGATAATGTCCTAGATTACTACCCTTAACAAAGGAGTTATGCTAGTGGCGGTTGATTTGGGAGATTTCCCAATTTTCCATGGTCTCATGATAATGCGCTTTAAAGGGGAGGGTGAATTAAGGAAAATAAATTAATAAATTAAATAATTCTAAAAATATTATAATTCTTGCGTTAGCAGGCAGGAATAAAGAGGTGAAAGTAGAAGAGGGTTAAGGGTGTAAAATATATAAAATATAGGAGGTCAAAACTGTGAGAAGAAGATGGATGTTTTTCTTGGTAGTGTTGCTGGTTTTTTCATTGGCTGTTGGTATGAGTGGTTGTGGTCCGGAGGCGGATCCTGCTCCCGACCCGGATCCGGATGTAGCTGTTGAGCCTGATCCGGAGCCTGATCCCGGACCGTTGTTTATTGTTATTGCCACTGGTAGTCCTGGTGGCACGTATTTCCCCCTAGGAGCTGGTATTGCCCGGGCTATTTCGATGCGGGTAGAGGGAGTCATTGCCCAGTCTGAATCAACAGCTGCTTCGGTTGCGAATTCGCGTTTTGTGGGTGGCAAGGAGTCGGAGATGGGTATGGCGATGGCTAATGTGGCTTTTAGTGCTTATGTTGGAGAGGGTCCCTTTGAAGGAGAAAAGCAGGATATAGTGGCACTTTTTTCCATGTACCCGGCTGTCCAGCATCTTTTTGTCTGCGCTGATTCTGATATCTATTCGATAGCAGATCTCGTGGGCAAAGATATCAGCGTAGGTGCACCTGGTAGCGGTAATGAGGTAACTGCTGAGATTATTCTGAAGGCGGCAGGTATCTGGGAGGACGTCACCGCTAAAAACTATTCTCAGCCTGAAGCTGCGGATGCTTTTAGAGACGGTCTGGTAGATGCTGTTTTTTTCAACTTTGCTTTTCCCGGTGCCGTAGTGGAAGAGATCCGGGTGGCTAGGGATATTCGTTTCATTCCCTTGGAGGAAGATCTGTTAAACAAAATTATAGCTGACTATCCTTACTTTACCAAGGGAGTTCTGCCGGCAGGTGTTTATGGTCTGGAAGAAGACGTAAGTGCTTTAACGGTTGGTAACCTCATGCTGGTGCATAGAGATATGGATGATGACTTGGCTTATAGCTTGGTTGCAGCTATCTTTAACGAAGATTCTCTTAGAGAACTGGCAGGCATACATCCCATTGCCGAAGTGATGAGTAAAGAAATAGCAGTGGAAGTGCCCATAACTTTACATCCAGGTGCGGCAAGATTCTTTCGCGAAAACTGATTTTAAAACAGAGGTAATTTACTTTTTTGAGATTGTAACAGGAGAGACTGGGCAGTCTCTATTCAGGCAACAGGTAGCGGTGGGTGAGGAAATACTTTATGCCTATATTCACTCGTCGGATGGCACGCCAGTAGAGCAGTTGTTTGTGTTGCGAGAAGATGGGTTGCTGCACTTGCTGGAGACAAGGTATGCTTGGCATGGTGCGGGCATGGAGTTCGGTTCCGGGTTTGACTTTAATTTTGAGGGCGAAATGGTCGTGATCACAGGATATGACTTTTCCTTTACCAGTTTGCCTATGCGGGTTGCCCGGACTGTTCCTCAAAAATTTATTATTGGTAGCCAGACGGTCTTGCTGTCAGATCTGGCTGCGGGAGGAACTTCTCTTGTTGTCAGGGTTGTGGAGGAGTAGCTACGTTTATTCAAGGAGAAAGAGACTCTGCTCCTTTTAAAAGTGGGGTCTCTTTCTTTCATCCTAGCTGGTATGGCTGTTTGAAAGGAGCTTTAAGGGATGCCTTTACAGAGATATATGGAAAAAATTTCTGAAGACAAAATTTCTGAAGCATTAGTGGGAAAGCATCGCCATTACAAAGGGTTTTATGGCTTATTTGTCACTTTTTTTGCTGCTTTTACAGGATTTTATCATCTTTACACGGCTTATTTTGGTCCACCTTTTGCGGTTTTATTCCGTAATATTCATTGGATGATGGCTGCTATATTAATATTTTTTCTTTTTCCGGCTCACAAAAAAGCACCGAAAGATCGCCCGGAAATTTGGGACTGGTTGTGTATAATTATTAGCATTGTTCTAGGGTTTTATCTCTGGATTGGCTGGGAGGCTATAGCTGACCGGGCCGGAGCACCTTTTTTGACAGATATTATCCTAGGGGGTTTATTAACGATTGTAGTTCTTGATGCTGCCCGGCGTACGGTAGGCTGGCCGATAGTTATTATCAGTGTATTGTTTTTAGTTTATGCTTATTTTGGCCGTCAGATGCCGGGAATTTTAATGCATCGCGGTTATTCCTTGGCACGGATTTTTCCCTATCTTTACTTGACAGACGCCGGTATTTTTGGCATTCCCTTAGGGGTATCTTCTCGTTTTATTCTCCTCTTTATTATCTTTGGTTCTTTTTTGGATCGCTCTGGGGCAGGTGTTTTTTTTCGTGACCTTTCCCTGTCGATGACCGGGAAGTATGTGGGCGGTCCGGCTAAGGCTGCAGTTGTTTTTAGTGCATTTATTGGCTCTATTACTGGTAGCTCCACAGCCAATGTGGCAACTACTGGCACATTTACGATACCTTTGATGAAAAAGCTCGGCTACGATCCTGCTTTTGCTGCTGGGGTGGAGGCTAATGCTTCTGCCGGAGGTCAAATTTTGCCTCCTGTCATGGGGGCTGCTGCCTTTGTTATGGCGGAGTTTTTGGGTCGCCCTTATCGTGATGTTATGATAGCTGCTGCCTTTCCTGCTTTTATGTATTTTGCTACTTCCTATTTTATGATTCACTATGAAGCCCTCAAAAAAGGATTAGTGGGGTTGCCACCGGAGGAACTGCCTGAGTTTAAAGATACAATAAAAAAAGGTTTCTATTATTTTGCGCCTTTGTTCTTATTGATTTTTATGCTCTTTTCAGGATACTCTGCAGCGCGTTCTGTTTTCTGGGCTATTTTGCTTACTGTGCCCTTAAGCTGGCTCAGAAAAGAGAACCGCATGTATTTAAAGGATATTTATCTTACGATGGCTGAGGGTGTTGTAAAAGCACTGGAAGTAATAGCGGCTTGCGCAGCCGCTGGTATTGTTATCGGTATGGTTACGATGACGGGGTTGGGGCTGAAATTTTCCACGATTGTTGAATATGTGGCAGGAGGGGAGCTGTGGGTAGCACTTCCTATAGCAATGGTTTCCTCTTTGTTTTTGGGGATGGGGGTCCCTACTACAGCCAAATATATTATTTTGGCTACCTTGGTGGCTCCTGCTTTGGTAACTATGGGAGCACCGTTGATGGCGGCACATCTTTTTATTCTTTATTTTGGTGTTGATGCTGATATTACACCTCCCGTGGGGTTGGCTGCTTACGCTGCTGCTGGTATAGCGCGCGCAAATCCTCTACGCACAGGACTGGAAGCTTTTAAAATTGGCATAACAGCTTATATTATCCCATTTATTTTTATCTATAGCCCAGCCTTTTTACTTGATGCGCCTCTTTACCAGCTGGCTTATGTTTTGCCTACGGCCGTTTTAGGTTGTGCTGTTCTAGGGGCTGCTGTACGAGGATATTTCCTGCGCCCGATGCCGATATGGCAGCGCCTAATAGCAGGTATAGGGAGTATTTTGCTTATGGATCCCTCTCTTCCTCTGGATTTTGTAGGGGCATTAGCAATAGCTTTAATTGTTTTGATTGAGGTTAGAGCAAATCGTAAGGGGGAGGAAGTTTTGCAAGTAAGTGAGTAAGTGAAAAGTGAAAAACGAAAAACGAAAAGTGGTGAGTCGCCTGAGGGGTGACGGTGAGACTTCCTGCCAAGTGGTGAGTCCGAGGAGGACGAGGACGGTGAAAGCGAAGAGTATGAGCTTGAACAGTGCTGACGATGGCGAGAGCCGAGTCGGGAGTCCGGAGAAGTAAAAAGTGAGTGCTTGACTAAAAACATATAACTGCGCAACAAGTTGGGAAAGGAAACTTGTTGCGCAGTTATTCTTTTATTAGACTTTAGAGGATATGACTGAAATCTTTTTTTATTTGTGGTATAGTAAGGGCTAGAATAATTTTTATTTTTGAGGAGCAGATATGCATAAAAAATCGCAACTTTTGCCTGTTCTGGCTATATTTTTTACTATTTTGATTTGGGGTCTTTCTTATATTAGTACCAAGGTATTGCTGGATTATCTAGCACCGATGGACATTGCTTTTTTTCGTTTCGTCTTGGCATCTCTTGCTATGCTTTTGATAGCTTTGTTCAAGAAACCGCAGAAATTGGCACGACAGGATACTTTTCGCTTGATAGCAGGAGGGGCGATAGGCATACCAGTTTATTTTATTATGGAGAATAATGGTCTAAAATTGACTACAGCCGGGATGGCTTCGATGATTATTGCTATTATCCCTGTTCTTAATGTTTTGACCGGAGTTTTGTTCTTTAAAGAAAAAAATACGTGGCGTAACTGGGCTGGGGTGGCTCTTTCTTTCTTGGGTGTTTATCTGATTGTTTCTTATGGGATAGGCTCTTCATGCGGTGTAGCAGGGGGGACACTGGGAGGGAACTTATTGATACTGATGGCGGCTGTTTCTTGGACAGTTTTTACTAGGGTGAATGCGCCACTTTTAAAAAAATATAATAGCTTTACTGTTAATTTTTATCAAATTTTAGCCGGCACCTTGTTTTTAGGATTTTTAACTCTTCCTGGCGGCGTTAATTTGGAAGTTTTTGTTCCTGTGGTTATTGCTAATTTGCTTTATCTGGGTATTTTATCTTCGGCATTGGCATACTTCTTATATCTGTTTGCACTAAAAAGCTTGGGCACCACCACTGTAACTACTTTTATCAATCTTATACCTGTTTTTGGTGTTCTGGGGGGCGTTTTTATTCTAGGAGAAGTTGTCTTCCCCGGGCAGATACTGGGGGGGCTGGTTGTTATCTTGGGGGTTATCATGGTTACTGTTTCTGTGGGTGCGCCGGGGAAGAGATTAAGAGGGGAAAAGGTTAAGAGATTAAGAGGTTAAGAGGTTAAGAGAGTGAGATATTGGGGGTAAGTTCTCCGAGTAGAACTTACGACTCCCTGCAAAGCGAGAGCACAGGTTGGTTTACCGGCCTGTATATGTGCAGGGGGTGGGGGGTTGAAATTGCAAACCCAAAAAGTTTTGACTATTGAAGATAGTAAATGCTCTAATCTAGTTAGTCATAATACTACTGGATATTAAGTTGATAGTTAAGGAAGTGTGATAGGATGTCTTTTGCTGTAGAGAAAATTTCTAAAGAATTTGAGGCATTGGCATTGCAGGAAAAAATTGCATTCATCAAAAAAGCAATAGGGGAAACTAATGGTGTTTGGGTGGCAATAGATAATAAGGTAATGTTTCTTCCTTATAATAAGGAAGAATTAACAACGGAAGAAACTATCAGTATAAAAATCGGGAAAGCGGAAATTGCTCGTGGAGAATGGACGGATTGGGATGATCTTAAAAAAGAACTCAACCTTTAAAGATGGTAATTGGATTTATCTACTAGGGGTTGAATTGTTGCAGTTTTGTGGTATTATATATAGTGACAGGCAGATAAGATAGCAAAATTTTTTAACTGAATATTTTTTTAAGGGGAGTCCATAATATGGGCTGAGAAAGGGCTTAAGAGCACCTGACCCTGAAACCTGATCGGGGTAATGCCTGCGTAGGGAAAGATTTGTTGTTAAAGGCGTACCCGTTTACTGGGTACGCCTGAATTGTTTTTTGTCTAATTTTGGTGGGAGAACAGCGTTATTACGTTAGGGGGGGCGAATCTATGAAAGTTTTTTTAAACGGAAAAGTTCTGGAATTGCCTGTTGGTACTACTATTGCTGCTGTGGTAGAACAAAAAAAATTAAATCCGGCGACAGTTATTGTTGAATACAACCTAGAAGTGGTTAGTGAAGAGGTTTGGTCTGAAATTGTTTTAAAAGAAGAGGATAGACTAGAAATATTGCATTTTGTAGGAGGAGGATAACTTGGAGGTGGGATGTGGGAGGTTAGAGGTTGGACGAGGGTGAGGCACCTGGAGCTTGGGAAGTTGGACGGGGGATGGGAGGGGTTTTAGGTTTTGGGTTTTGGGTTTTGGGTTTTG
>CAZLTH010000032.1:0-12771 GCA_964562355.1 uncultured Syntrophomonadaceae bacterium
CAAAATAGACGGAGAGGTTGTTTTTTAAAAAACGATATGCTATAATTAAACTGTTTCCGAAACCATGCGGAAGGGAAATGGTTTTTAAATGACAGCTGCCGAAGTTTTTTGGAAAATGTTCGAATTAACAGGTTCGGTTTCTGCTTATTTAATGTACAAGAAATTGATATCCTAAGCTATTCTAGGGAAAGTAGGTAGTTGCTGGTTTTAGATTGTGAAGACAGTGAAGAGAGCTGGCATTTAAGTTGTTTATGGATGGTGTTACCGAAGATAAACTTTCGTCCCTGGAGTCGGAAGTTTTTTTATTTGTCAAAATATCTGTGGAGGTGTTTTTATGCAGGAGCAGTTAAAAGATATTGAAAATGTGGCTTTGGAGGAAATAAAGGCAGTGCTGACTTTTGAGGATTTATCCCGGGTCAAGGTGCATTACCTAGGTAAAAAAGGAGCAATGACTGGTATCCTGAGAGGGATGGGACGGTTATCTCACGCAGAGCGTCCTTTGGTGGGGAACCTAGCCAACAAGATAAAAGAAAACTTGCTGGCAGCGTTAAAAGACAAAGAATGTTCTTTAAAGGAAAAAGAAAGAGAAAAAAAGTATTTAACGGAAAAAATAGATGTGACTTTGCCCGGTATTTCTAGGCAGCCGGGACAATTACATCCGATTTCTTTAGCTTTAGAAGAAATAAAAGACATTTTCTTAGGGATGGGATTTACCATTGAAGATGGTCCTGAAGTAGAAACGGATTATTATAACTTTGAGGCGCTGAATATCCCTAGGGAGCATCCTGCTCGTGATATGCAGGATTCGTTTTACTTAACGGAAGAGCTTTTGCTAAGGACACATACCTCGCCTGTTCAGGCAAGAGTTATGGAGAGACTTGCTCCTACAGTTCCTGTAAGAATTATCGTGCCGGGAAAAGTTTATCGCCGGGATGATGATGTCACTCATTCTCCCATGTTTCACCAGGTAGAGGGGTTGGCAATTGACAAGAAAATCTCTTTGGGAGACCTGAAAGGAACGCTGCTTTCTTTTGCCCAGCAGATGTTTGGCTCACAGCAAAAAGTACGCTTACGTCCCAGTTACTTTCCTTTTACTGAACCTAGTGCGGAAGTGGATATTTCTTGCGTTATCTGCAATGGAGAAGGTTGCCGTGTCTGTGGACAAACCGGCTGGTTGGAAATTCTGGGAGCAGGGATGGTACACCCCCGAGTACTTGAGATGTCAGGTTATGATCCCGACAAAGTTACGGGGTTTGCCTTTGGCATGGGTGTAGAGCGTGTTGCGATGCTGAAATATGGCATAGATGATTTACGCATGTTTTATGTGAATGATATCAGGATGTTAAAACAGTTCTGCTTGGTTAATTGAAAAGTGAAAGGTGGCAGATAAATATATGCTCGTACCTGTAAACTGGTTAAAGGAATACATAGACATTGATCTTTCCAGTAAAGAAATTGCAGAAAAATTAACCCGGGGTGGCATAGAAGTCGAGGGTATTAACTCTCTAGTTTCTGGTTTGACAGGGGTGGTGGTAGTTGAAGTCAAGTCTTATACCAGACATCCTTCTGCTGATAAATTATGGGTAGTTAAGGTAGCTACGGCAAAGGAAGAATACCAAGTGGTAGCAGGAATAAGAAATTACGAAGTGGGAGATAAGGTGCCCTTGGCATTGCCGGGAGCAGTTTTGCCGGGAGGAAAAATTGATAAAGTTGAGCTGCGTGGCGTGTTTTCTCACGGTATGTTATGCTCTGCTGCAGAACTGGGTCTGGAACTGGTAACAGACGATGGAATTTTAGTTTTAGATAAAGATGTCCCCCTAGGGGCAGATGTGGTGGAAGCACTGAATTTAGACGAAGATATTTTGGTGCTTGGACTGACCCCTAATCGTGCTGACTGTCTGGGAATGTTAGGAGTGGCTAGAGAAATAGCAGCCCTTACAGACGGTCAAAAAGTTAAAATGCCGGAAATTTTAACATTGGCAGGGGAAGAAGCCTCCAGCAGGGTTAGTGTAACGATAAAGGATACAGATCTATGCTCTCGTTATACGGCTAGGGTGATTGAAGACATAAAGATTGCTCCTTCTCCGCTTGCTTTGCAGTTAAAGCTGCTAAAAGTTGGTATCAGACCGGTGAACAACATAGTGGATATCTCCAACTTGGTTATGTGGGAAACAGGGCAGCCTTTGCACACTTTTGACTTTGACGGTATAAAAGGACAACAGATTATCGTGCGCAAAGCTCGTCAAGGGGAAGTTATCATCACGCTGGACGAGCAGAAGAGAGAACTGGCAGAGGGCATGCTGGTAATTGCCGATCAGGAAACACCGGTAGCCCTAGCAGGTGTTATGGGTGGGCTTCATTCCGAGATTACTCCCTCTACTCAAACAGTATTGCTGGAGTCGGCTCATTTTGATCTGGCAAGTATAAGAAGATCAGCACGTTCTTTTGGTATGACTTCAGAAGCATCTCTCCGGTTTGGTCGAGGTGTTAATCAGGAAGGTACGCTTTTTGCTGCCAACAGGGCAGCTTTTTTGCTGCAAGAAATAGCAGGTGCCCGGGTTATTCCTGGCGTTGTGGATGCCTACCCTTGCCCTTATACTGAAAAGACTGTTACGGTGCGACCTGCGAAGGTCAGGGAAGTTTTAGGGCTTGAGCTGCCGGCAGAAAAGATGAAAGATATTTTTATAAAGCTTGGCTTTAACGTTCAAGAAGAAGCAGGTGCCTATCTTGTTTCTGTGCCTGCTAGGCGGCAGGATATTACAGCAGAAATAGACTTGGTGGAAGAGGTCGCTAGGGTGTACGGGTATGAACACATCCAACCTACTTTGCTTCGGAACGATATTGTTAAGCAGACTGGAGAGACTGCCTCTCAAAAGAAGATGACTAACTTAAAAAGATTTTTAACCTCAGCAGGTTTTTTTGAAGCAATCACTTTTAACTTTATGAATAAAGCTGTTTTTGATAGTTTGCGTTTACCGGCGGATGCTACTTTGCGCCGGGCCATTCCTTTAAAAAACCCTTTATCGGAAGAACAGGGAGTTTTGCGTACTACTCTTTTGCCTAACTTGCTAACTACTGTTAAATATAATTCAAACAGGCATCAGGAAGACCAGTGTTTTTTTGAAACAGGCAAAGTATTTAAGGCAGCTAATCTCCCCCTGACGGCGCAACCTGAAGAGCCTGTTAATCTTGCTTTGATTGTGACAGGGAAGAGAGAGGAAAAACATTGGCAAGAAGCATCACGCAATGTAAGTTTTTTTTGGCTAAAAGGGATTATTACTGAATTGCTGCGTTTTTTAGGGCAAGAAGAACCTGCTTTTAAACCAGTTACTACACCCTATCTTCATCCCACCCAGGCAGCGGAAATGTTTTTAAATAATTATAAAATAGGAGAAATGGGAGCGGTGCACCCGGTTGTTATGGATAATTACGGGTTGAATCAAGAAGTTTTTTATGCCGAGATAGAGCTTGACTCTCTGTTAAAGGCCACTAAAAAGGATTTTAAATTCCAATCTCTTCCTCGTTATCCGGCGGTACAGAGGGATTTAGCATTGGTAGTTCCTGAGAGTGTTTTCGCCTCTGTTGTAGAGCAAATTATACGGGAAACTGCCGGTGAGTTGCTGGAGAGTGTTCTGCTTTTTGATCTTTATGCTGGAGAGCAGGTGCCAGAGGGGTATAAAAGCCTTGCTTATGCTATAACTTATAGAGACTACCGAGAAACCCTGCGAGATGAAAAGGTTAATGCGCAGCAAGATAAAATAATAAAAGTCTTGTTTGAAAAGTTGGGGGTAACAGTACGCTCGTAGAACTTCATGCAGGAAAAGATAGACTGCTGTCGAAATAATAGGTATATGCATGAAGGAGGGGACTTCTTTGGACAAGAAGCGAGTAAAGGTTATAATTTATGGAGAAGAACTTAAGCTTAAAGGGTCTATGAATCTGTCATACATGCAGAAAATTGCCGAATTTGTTGATCTCAAAATGAAAGAACTTTCCAAGACCAGCCCAAGGTTAAATCATCAGAAAGTAGCCGTACTCACTTGCTTGAACCTGACAGACGAGCTGTTCAAACTGCAAGAGGATTTAAAAGAATTGGAAAAGATGATTGAGGAAAGTTAATTTTTGGGTTATGGGAGGGAGGATAAGTGTTGGATATATTAAATATATTAAACTGGTTGGATATCGTTCTTCTCCTTATATTGGCAGTTTTTGTGGTCAGTGGTTTTCGCCGGGGGTTAATGAGACAGCTGCTTGATCTGGGAGGTTTTATCATTGCCCTTTACTTGGCGTGGGCTTTAGCTCCCCAGTTGAGTGCTTATTTAGCACAGTTTTCTAATTTTGTGCCGGAATTTTTACTTCCCGGGGATCTTGTTCTGGCGGCACATCTTAGTAGTATTGTGATAAGTATCCTTAGCTTTTTGTTTGTCTATTTTGTAGTAACCATATTCTTTAAATTTTTTGGGAAATTATTGCATGGAATAGCCAGTCTTCCTGTTATAGGTTTTTTTAATGCTGTTGGTGGAGCCGCCTTAGGGGGGCTAAAAGGGCTTATCTGGGTTTTTGTTGCTGTTGTTATTATCTCCTTCCTTCCTGTGACCTTTCTGCAGGAGCTGACGCAGGAATCTTTTTTCAGTGCAGTAGTAGCCACCTATTTCCCTCTTGTTATAGATATTTTTAAAGAAATTATACCTGTTAAGGCTTTGCCAGTTGTCAGTTGCCAGTTATCAGTTACCAGTTACCAGTTGTCAGTGTTATATAGCGCATTGGAACCCTCAACCCTGAACCCCGAATCCTGAACCCATCTTCCCTGAACCTTCGTAACCCCTGTAAACTGTAAACTGTAAACTATTAAAACGCAAGTTAGTGGTCTTTGACAATATAGTTGCATTAAAATACGATTATATTGCCTCACCGAGTATAACAAGAGAGGTGAAGAGGATTAAAGTCTTTCGTTTGCTTGAATTCGATAAGATAAAGAAAAAACTAGCCGCACAGGCAATGACCCCTCTGGGCAAAAAGCTGTCCTTGCATCTTTCCCCTCAAGATTCTTATGCCTCGATTAGCGAACTGCAGCAAGAAACTACGGAAGGAACCATTCTCTGGGAAGAAAAGGCGCCTCCATTTACTACTATAGAAGATTTGGAGCCGGTTATTACTTATGCCCAGCGAGGCGGTAAGCTGATTCCAGCGCAGTTGTGGGAAACAGGGCGTTTCTTGAAAGCTGTGGCGGAAATAAAACCTTATCTAGTAGGAACGACAAAAGAATTGCCTCTCCTACAAGAAAAGGCTGCCCGGCTGGTTTTGTTGGATGCTCTTTGCCGGGAAATCAAACTCAGCATAGGTGAAAGCGAGCAAATTCTGGATACTGCCTCCCAAGCAATTGCCAGCATCAGGAAAAGGAAGATGCAGGCGGAGAATAAATTGCGTGAAACCCTAGAAAGCTTTATCCGAACTGCTGCTATCAGAAAATATTTGCAAGACCCCATAATAACGACCAGAAACAATCGCTATGTGGTGCCGGTTAAAGCCGAGTATAAATCCTCTGTCAAGGGGATAGTGCATGATCGTTCCTCCAGTGGATTTACTTTTTTTATTGAGCCAGCTAGGACGGTAGAGTTGAATAATTTAATAGTTAGTTTGCAGAAGGAAGCAGAGCAGGAGATAGAACGTATACTGATAGCTCTTTCCGCAAAGGTCGGTACTGCGGCAGAAATTTTATCAACCAACTACCAGGTTTATGGCGAATTGGATTTTATCTTTGCCCGGGGACGAATGAGCAGGGAAATGGATGCTGTAGAGCCGCAGTTTGATGAAAACGAAAATGAGACCGTGATTATTGCTGGACGTCACCCTCTAATCCCGTCGGCAAGCGTAGTCCCTATTGATATAAATATAGGAAAAAATTTTCGTAGCCTAATTATAACTGGTCCCAATACTGGTGGGAAAACAGTTACTTTAAAAACAGTAGGGCTATTTTCTCTTATGGCTCAGTCTGGTTTACATCTCCCGGCCAAACCGGGCACTAAACTGGCTATTTATCAAAAAATATTTGCTGATATAGGAGACGAGCAGAGTATAGAGCAATCTCTTTCTACTTTTTCCGGACATATGGAGAACATTGCGGCTATTATTTCTGCTGTAAACGATAAATCCTTGGTGCTTTTAGATGAATTGGGAGCAGGAACTGATCCGGTAGAAGGTTCTGCTTTGGCCATGTCTCTTTTGCTTTATTTCTATCGCCGGGGAGCGGTAACGATTGCTACCAGCCATTACAGTGAGCTTAAGATTTTTGCCCATGCGCATGCTGGCATGCAGAATGCTTCTGTAGAATTTGATGTTGAAACTTTGCAGCCGACTTATAGATTGCTGATGAACATTCCGGGGAAAAGCAACGCCTTGGCTATAGCCTCCCGATTGGGTTTGTCCCCGGAGATTATTGATAAGGCGCGAGAGTTACAGAGGCAAGATGACCTTAAAGTAGAAGATATGGTAGCTGACTTGATAGAAAAGCAAAAGCAGGTTACGGTGGAGGGAGATATAGCTTCTCAGATGAAGAGTGATGCTCAGATATATCTGGAGAGGGCAAGAGTAAAAACAATGGAAGTGGAAAGTAAAAAAGAAGCAATTTTACAAAAAGCCCGGGAGGAGGCTCTTTCAACAATAAACAGGGCCAAGCGTCAAGCGGAGGAAGTATACCGGGAATTGAAAAAAATAGATAAAGCAACAGATACAAAAGTTTCTTTAGGCAAGGTACAGGCTGCCAAGGAAACTATGAAGCTGGAGCAGAAGGAGCTATACAAAAACCAAAACATTCTACTTCCAGGCGAGAAAATAAAACTGTCAGAAATAAAGCCTGGCATGAGTGTTTTTGTGAAAAATATTAGTAAAGAAGGGCAAGTATTGGAAGTTAATGCCGCTGGTGAGGTTAATCTCCAGGTAGGAATCATCAAGATAAAGACCAGGGTAGATGATTTATTGATCAAAAAGCCTGAAAAAGCCACTGTAAGTCTTGCTACCGGGGAGCGAAGGGAGTATATCAAGGTTCAATCGCAAAAATCTCGTGAAGTAGCCTTAGAAATAGATTTAAGAGGAGTCACCTTGCCTGAAACTTTGGACAGGGTAGAAAAGTACCTAGATGATTGCGTTTTGGCAGGGCTGGAACGAGTAAGCTTGATTCATGGCAAAGGTACAGGACGCTTACGAGAAGGGTTGCATGTTTACCTCAAGGTTCATCCTCAAATAGCAAGCTTCCGCTTGGGGGAGCAGGGTGAAGGGGGAAGTGGAGTAACGGTGGTTACGTTGAAAAAATAATTGAGTGACTAAGTAAGTGACTAAGTGACTGAGTGACTGAGTGACTGAGTGGGGGACGAGGGATTGGGGAGTTTTCGTTTCGTGAACCTTGAACCTCGTTCCTACTTAGTCACTTTTCTATGGTTGCTCTTCCGTCGGCACTTCCGGTTCATCTATTGGCTCTTCTGCCGGTGGTTCCTCAGGAATTACTTCTTCCTCGGGTTCTCCTATAATAGTAACTTCGATAGATGCTTTTTCAGAACGAATGCCAAGTGCATCAACAGCAAAAATATGATAAGTATAGGTTTTATCTTCTTCAACGGTTGTATCTACAAAGAAGGTCGCTGTTATTGGGTTTTCTGTCAGCGGCAGAGGGGTTTCCTCGTCTGTATACTGCCGGTAAATCAGGAAACCGTCTATTATTTCTTCATCAATATTTTCCCAGAAAAGAGTAGCAAAAGTACCGTCTTCTGCAGCAAAGTAAGATAGGTTCTGAGGTGACGCTGGTCTGGCAATATGGATATAGCATGTTTCTGCCGGCGGCATTAAAGCCGCGTCTTCCGGACGACGTACACCGAACCTTCTATGTCTAGCCCATCTGTTATCAGTTTCTATATAAGGCGGTCTGTTGAGAAAAATACGTTCTTCTAAAAGCCATGGTGGGCAGAACTCGGTAGGCAGAAGACCTGATTCAATACAGACAAGTATTGGAACGTGTAAGTTACATTCTTCTTGGGGGACAGCTCCCCTGATAAAAACCTCAGTTCGAATATCTTCGGGAGGTGTGTGTGGTCCTGGTCGTAAGTTTGATTTTTTGCTTACCCTAGCAGTGACTATATTAGCAGGTCGCATAAAGGGTCTTTCAGGCAGGTCTTGATGCGCCTTTTGCAAAATCGGGTTAACAAATCTGTGTCTATAATTCCACCAACGATGACCACCTGGGTGATTTCCTGGAATATCATATCCCATCCAGAAACCTAAGACATAGTCCCTAGTATAAGTCACTAGGTAGCCTGTAGTTAGATTATCGGTTGTACCGGTTTTGGCGGCCAACTCCCTATCTAGGTTTAGACGAGTGCCAGTACCCCAGCGAACGGTATCTATAAGTATATCATTAATAAGATAAGCTGTTTCCGGCTCTAATACTTGTTCGGGGTTAGGTTTATGTTCATATAGAACTACGCCCCTGCTATCTTTAATTTTAGTAATAGTAGATAAACCAACTTTTATTCCTTGGTTGGCAAAGACGCTATAGGCCTGCACCATATCAATTGTAGTTACACCGTGAGTTAACCCACCTAGGGCAACAGGTGAAGGCCCCCGGTCATGTTCAGAAAAAGTAGTGATGCCAAGTTTTTCTGCGTAGGCAATACCTTTGTCAATTCCCAGCATATCCATAAGAATCTTAACAGCCGGAACATTGGTAGAGTGAGCCAGAGCCTCTCTGGCTGTCATTAATCCTAGAAAACGGCTATTAAAGTTTTCCGGCATGAATTCCCGACCGTAGATAGTATAGACTACCGGTGCATCATCAATGACTGTGCCGGGAGTAATAAGTCCTTCTTCAATAGCTGGAGCATAAACAGTAATAGGTTTAATAGCAGAACCCGGCTGCCTCCCCCTGATAAAACGCAGAAGCTGATCATACGCTCCAAACTCTCGACCTCCGATTAGAACGCGAATAAAACCTGTTTCTGGTTCTGCCAGAACCATATTAGCCTGTGGTTGAAGTCTTCCTTGCTCATTAGTTATGGTTTGCGGAAAATTATCTGGGTTGTTAAACACTTCTTCAGCGAAAGCTTGCAAGTCAGCGTCTAGTGTGGTATGAATCCTGAGCCCCCCTTGGTACATAATTCTTTGCCAAGGGGTATCTTGGAACTCTGGAATGGACTCTAAAATTTCTTGTAATTCATGATGAACTACATACTCAAAGAAATGCGGATAATCAGTGGCTCTGAGACGTGGGGGGACAATTTTGATTTCCTCCTCTTTTGCTGCCCGGGCATCTTCTACTGTAATCATACCTAATGAAGCCATCCTGTTAAGAATTAAAGCCTGCCTCCTTTTTGAGGACTCCATATTACGATAAGGAGAGAAAAGACTGGGGTTGTTTGTAACCCCGGCTAAAAGAGCGGCTTCGGCTAGGGTGATATACTCTACAGATTTGCCAAAAAACATGTGTGAAGCAGCTTCTACCCCATGTGTGCTGTAATCAAAGTAGATCCAGTTAAGATAAAGTTCCAAGATCTCTTCTTTAGAAAATTTTTGTTCCACTCTGATGGCTAAATACATTTCCTGAATCTTTCTTTTAAAAGTTCTTTCTGGTGTTAACATCGTGTTCTTTACAAGTTGTTGGGTAATAGTGCTAAATCCTTCCACGATGCGTCGTGCTCTAAGGTTGACCAGCAGAGCTCTACCGAAAGCCTCGATATCAACTCCGTGATGTCTAAAAAAACGTTCATCTTCAATAGCAACAAAAGCATTGAGCAAATGATCAGGCATGACTTCTAGAGGAACTTCTACCCTGTTTTGCTTTGAAAACAGCCTCGCAAAGCGAATGCCATTTTTATCATACAAATATGAGGTAAGAGGAGGTTCAAATAAAGTATCATAATCAAATTTAGGAATTTCAGCGATATAGTTCCTAACTATAGTAAAGGCTACCCCTGCGATTATTACCCCCAGAATGAAACCAATGATGGAGAGGATTAATAAGACCCTTAATATTTTAGCAGACCATGATTTGTTTTTTCTTTTCTTACGACTCTTAGCATTGCCCATGATATATCTCCTTTTACCAGTTACCAGTTACCAGTTACCAGTTACCAGTTACCAGTTACCAGTTACCAGTTGTCAGTTATCGGTTACCAGTATTATATAGTGTATTAGAAAAACTGTAAACTGCAAACTGTAAATTGTAACAAGATAGCGAATAATATTAAGAAAGCTTAAAGAAACAAAATATGACGATAAACTTTGCCAAAATTAGAGCTTATATGTTAGAATTGAGCAGAAGAGAGCGTTTTTATACATTCTATAGTCTGAAAACAAGGGATTGGTGAAATAGTAACTACGTAGGTTCGAAGTTTCGGGGGTCAAGGTTCACGGTTGAATTGAGGAGGATGGAACGGTTTGAGGATAAGGTAACCAGATCGGGGTGTAAGATTCGAGGGTTAAGGTTAGAGAACAAGGCAACTAAGCCATAAACCATAAACCCTGAACCCTGAATCCTGAACCGGGTAACCGGATAGTTACGGCAAATATTATTAAAAGAAAATAATACAAAAAAGATGGAGGGAAAAAATTGCAAGCAAAAGAACAGTTAACAATAATCAAAAGAAACACTGTTGAGATTATACTTGAAGACGAGCTTTATAAAAAGATAGAAAGTTCGCTTGTTAGTGGGAAGCCTTTGAAAGTCAAATTAGGACTGGACCCATCAGCACCTGATCTACATTTGGGTCACGCTGTGGTTTTGCATAAAATGCGTGAATTTCAGGAATTGGGTCATGAGATTATTATAATTTTAGGAGATTTTACCGGTATGCTCGGGGATCCTACCGGAAAATCAACAGCTAGGAAACAGCTTTCTTTGGAAGAAGTTCTTGCTAATGCCCAAACCTACAGAGAACAGCTTTTTAAAATCTTAGATGAAAGTAAGACCAAGGTAGTGTTTAACAGCACCTGGCTTAAAGAGCTTAACTTTGCAGATGTTATTAATTTAGCTTCCAAATTAACTGTTGCCAAGATGCTTAGCAGGGAAGACTTTTCCTCTCGTTATAAAAAACAGCTTCCTATTGGTATACATGAGTTTTTCTATCCTCTAATGCAGGGATATGATTCTATAGCCTTGGAAGCAGATATTGAGTTTGGTGCTACTGAGCAAAAATTTAATCTCCTCATGGGACGCCATTTGCAGCGAGAATTTGGACAGGAGCCTCAAGTAGCTATTATGATGCCGATATTGACAGGAACAGATGGGGAGCAAAAGATGAGTAAAAGCTTGGGTAACTATATCGGCATTTCTGAGTCACCAACAGATATTTATGGCAAAACCATGTCTATCCCTGACAGGTTGATGCTTGAATATTATCGTTTGGCAACCGATTATTCTCACCAGGAAATAAATGAAATTGAGAAAGGTCTAACTAGTGGAGAGATGCACCCTAGGGATGTAAAGATGAAGTTGGCTAGAAGGCTGGTTTCCCTGTATTATGATGCAGAGGAAAGCAGTAGAGCAGAGAGTGAATTTAAGAAAATATTTCAGGGAGGGGATCTTCCTGACGATATGACTGAGTTTGATTTAAGAAAAGATCTTGAGGAAGATGACAATATCAACATTGTCAAACTTCTTAAAATAACGGGACTGGTTGATAGCACTAGCGAGGCTCGCAGGATGATAAAACAAGGTGGCGTTAGGTTGAACAGTGAAAAAATAACCACCATTGATTATATAGTAGAACTCGCTGATAATAGTGTTTTACAGGTAGGAAAAAGAAAATTTGTTAGAATTAAATATAGCTAACCTAGGTCAGTGACTTAGTGACTCAGTGACTCAGTGACTCAGTAAGTGGGGAACGAAGAGTGCGGAGATAGGAGGGGCATTGGACATTGAACCTCGTGCTTTGTCCCTACTAACTTACTGAAAGCCGTAGGCTGACTTAGTCACTCAGTCACTTAGTCACTTGGTTACTACTATTTTATCTCCTCCTAGCATATCTATAATGTTGGGGGGATTTTATGTTTGGTTCCCGATTAAAGCTGTCAGCTGATAAAAGTTTGATGTTTTTTCTTTTATTAACTGTATTATTGTTTTTAAGCATAAGAGTTTTTTTAGTAGTAGAAAAGAATTTTCGTTCAGTTATCATAACATTAGCTGAAGTTAGGGCAGATATTCTGGCTACAGAAGCAATTAATATTGCCATTTCAGAAACAATAGCCAGAGACATATTATATAAAGACTTAGTTTTTTTACAAAAGGACAGAGAAGGTCGTGTTGTTGTAGCACAAGTTAATACGATGGAGATAAATCGCCTCATAGCGGAGACTACTATAAGTATACAGAATGCGCTACAGGGTCTCAAGGGTGAAACAATACATATACCATTGGGGCAGGCTCTTGGTAGCCATTTGTTGGCCGGACATGGTCCGAGAATACCTGTTAGGATGATTCCTGTGGGTAGAGTAAACACTAATGTCATTGATGTTTTTGAAGAAGCTGGCATTAATCAGACTCGTCATAAGATTTATTTGGATATTCATGTTGAAGTGCAGATTGTAATACCTTTTGTTTCATCAGTTGTTGAGGTAGTTACAGTTGTGCCTCTGACAGATAACATTTATATTGGAGAAGTTCCAGAAACAGTTATAAACATGCGTTTTCCGTAGAATGAAAAATAAGGGCTCTCAAAGTGGTTTTTAGCTAAAGAATAGAACTATTCAAGTAAAGTTAACAAAGTTTTCTTTTGGCAGCCTTATTAA